>NZ_CBFHAZ010000096.1:0-25378 GCF_965653655.1 Pseudomonas onubensis
AAGGATTGAGCCTCGCGCCATAAAACGAAGGCCCAAGCCTTACCCGATGCTGATGCAGACGCGCTCGGCGGCAAGGGCCGAGGTCAGGAGAAATGGACACCCGAAGAAGGTTAAGTAAGTGCCATTCTGGTCTGACCCCATTTCTCATAGAGGAGGATTCGATAGAGGTTGCAATTTTGGAGGGATTTTGGGACCAGGACTGATGGAACCTGCCTCTTTTGCACCTACAAATCATATTCTCGGCGACAGTAGATGAAGCCGTCGAGACATTCAAGACGCCCTATTGAATCAAGTAAAAATTTACAATCTAAATCTACGTGAGAAATTTTGTCTTGACCAATTGAGGCTGAAATATTTGTGGCAACAACCTCTAAGCTTTCCCAGTCAAAGTCTGTAGACGGCCTGTCAAGATAGTAACGAATAAGTAACTCCCTATCATCTGACAGTGAAATAGCAATCGCCCTTATTGCCGGATATATCTCACCAATCAGAGCATGCCAAATACATAAAACTAACCAATCAGGTAAAGCTTTCATGGTATCGCTCCGACAGTAGTAGGATTTGTTGGAACAATATGCGCTCCGCTTTTACCTGAATGTATTGTTCCATATTTTGTCGCTAAGCCCGTTGTGCCATCAACACCAATATTTTTGCCAAAATCAACTATTGGCTGCCCTCTTGAACCATAACCTACGACAGGAAACTCTCCCGCATGAGCGCCATTCAACAGTTTTTGAGGATCGACTCCCTCATTAAGATAACTGCGTTTTGGAAGAAAATTGTTATGCCCCAGGATATGCTTGCCTTGCTGGCCAGCATGGATACTACTAGCTACGTTGTCTAGCGAGGCACCTGTCGCTTTTGCACCACTCTCCAGAACATTCCTTTCAACCAGAGTACCGGTTTCCGAGTCAGTTTTGTCACTCGTAGGATTATGATTTTTTATAGGAGCGTTTTTCCCCGCACTCGCAACCGCACGCTTGTACGCCAGAACTCCTGCCGCGGTACCTAACCCTGCCGCCAACGCAACCTTCAGGTCATCCGTGATTGCTTGCGCCTGCGCATCACTAAGCCCCCATTTGGCTTTAAGCGAATCAACCATCGCGCCTACCGAATGCTCAGTGGTGGCAGTGGCTAGCATCTCTTGGAATTCATAATTCGAGTTTATGAGGTTTTGTACAGCCTCTCGGGCTTTCGGCGATCCGTAGTCAACTATGTCTTTAATGGGGTCGAGATCCGCCATGGTATTGGCGACGATTTTTGAGTGCGTGGCGCAGGACGACGGGGTTGCCCGGCAGCTAGCTATCGCATCAAGATCCTGTTGTATGCTCAGTTCTTTGAATTTGCGCGTCGTGTCTTCAATACAAGCGTCGTTGGTGCAAGCCGCTATCTTTTTGGCTGCTCGCTCCAGTTGGTTATGGGATAAATAATTGTATTGCGTGGAGTTCTGTGCAATCCATTTGCCCTTCTCCAGCGTAGCCGCATCCGCGTCCGTCTGCCCCGCCGCCGCCAGTACACCAACGATCTGCGAACTCATCGTCAGCAGCTCTTCGTTACCTTTGACCAGCGCATCCAAATGAGTCACCAGCGCCTCATTCGCCCCTGCCGCCAATGCTCCGGTTTTGAAATCGCCGCCTGTGGCTTCAGCCAGCAAACCACCGACCATCGCGTGAATCGCAATTTTGGGTGCCGATCCATCGGCAACTACACCTTGGGTGTAATTACCCACCAGGTTGAAACTCGCTGCCGCCAAGGTATTAAACAGCGCGCCTTTCAACGCATCGCTAGCGCTACCACCCTGCCCCAGCGCCTTGCTCAGCAGCATGGATGTGCCGCTTTGTAGCGTCTGGTTGGCGGCGAATTTACCGACACCACTCCAAGTGTTCAGTAGGCCCGGCGTCGTAACTTTCCCAGTGATTGTGTTTGTTTGAGTCCCCGTCCAATCACCAAAATAAGCAGCGGTCAGGCCTGCTGTAGCACCCGCAATCACATACCCCTTCATCGCATCCGAAGAAGTCACATCCTTAAGCACTGCGCCCAGGTTGCCGCGATTATTGACGACGCTGACGCTTGCGTTAGTGGAGGCTCCCGACGCCACAGCCCCAGCTACTGCCCCTGCCGTACCGCCACCCGCTGCAGCTGCCGCCATCGGCCCAACCACCGCCGCCATCACAATCGCAATAATGATCTGCGAAGCCGGCCCCAACCCCGAGTTGCTGTACTTGAAGCTGTCATGAATCTCCTTGACCTGCCTCCAGTCCACATCACCCCTTGCCTCGGCGTCCTTGATCCACGCCAACTGGGGATCAGCCTTGACCATCGCATCAATGGATTGGCTGACGGTCTGTTGATTGACCTGATTGACGTCGATCTTCAGGCCTTCCACCGCTTTGATCGCGATGCTGCCCTCGGCAACCATTTGGGTCTGGCGCAATGTCTCGTCGGTGTTGCCCTTGCCTTTGGAGGACACCCAGAAGGCATTGTTATTGCTCTTCTCATGACTCTCCTGCCGCAAATCCTTCACCGCCTCAAACGTCACCGCCCCACCACTGACAATCGCAATATCTCCGCCACTGTCGAGCTTCGCCGCTTGATACTTCTGGTCCCCGCCGCTCTGCAACGTCAGGTCGCTACCGGTCTTGATCTCACTCCCCACATTCGTCACCTGGGTGACTTCATCGCGCTGGGTTTTCTTGCTGCCCCAACCGCCCTTTTTGCTCATGTCGTACAACGAATAGTTGCTGTCTTGCGCCGCCAGCAGGCTCAGTTCGTTGCCTGTGTGTACGTAGGCTTCGTTGCCGGCGCTGATTTTGCTGGCGACCAGGGTCAGGTCGGTGCCGGCGATGGCGATGAGGTCGCCGCCGGCTTTGAGTTCGGCGCTTTGTTGGGTGACGGTGTCGAGTTGGGTGGTGGTTTTGGTGCCGCCTTTTTTGCCTTTGGAGTAGTCGTGTTGTTCGTTGGCGGCGGCGGCCAGGGTCAGGTTTTCGCCGGCTTTGACGCTGAGGTCTTTGGCGGCGCTGACGGTGCTGGCGACCACGGCGATGTCGCGGCGGGCGTCGATGGCGAGGTTGCCGCCTACGTCCACGTTCGAGCCGTATTGCAGGGTGGTTTGCTCGGTGCCTTTGACGCGGCGGCGTTGGTAGGCGTAGTCGTCCTGTTCGGTCTGGCTGGCGATCACCACGTCGCGCCCGGCGGTAACGCTGGCGTTGCCACCGGCCTTGAGGTCGCTGCCGATGTTAAGTACATCGCGCCCGGCGTTGAGCTTGAGGGTGTCGGTGGCTTCGAAGCGCGAGGCGTCGCTGGCCACGTCGTTGCGCAGTTGGTAACCCTCGCCTTGCTGCTTGAAGGTGGTGACGGTGCGCTCGTTGAGGATGTCGCCGGTCACGGCGGTGGCGCTGATGTCCCGGGCGTTGATGATGCCGCCACGGGTGTTGCGGATCGAGTCGGTGGCGAGCATTTCCAGGCGGTTGCCGGCTTGCATCAGGCCGCTGTTGTCGATGTTGCCGGCGACCATGTTCAGGTTATTGGTGGCGCGCAGGGTGCCGCTGTTGTGCAGGTCGCCGCCGGTGATCAGGCTCACGTCCTGGCCCTGGATCAGTGCGCCGTTGGGCGCCAGGCGGTTGTTGGCCTGGGCCAGGTAGAGCACTGGGGTGAGGACTTTTTGGCCGTTGACCTCGGCCTCTTCCATCCACACGATGTCGTGGGTCAGCGCCGCGACTTGTTCGGCGGTCAGCGACACGCCGAGTTGCAGCTTGAGCGAGTCCTTGTAGCTGATGGCGTTGTCCATCAGGTAACGGAACAGCGCGTCGTCACTGGCGATGCCGTCGATGTAGCGCTGGCCGGTGCGGGCCACCACGGCTTCGCGGATCAGGCGTTGCTCATAGAGGCCATCGCCCAGGCGTTTCCAGGCGGTATCAGGGTTGTAGCCCAATTTGCCCAGCAGGTAATCGGAGCTCATGAACTGCTTGAGGTCGGTGAGCGCCGGGTTGGTTTCGATCAGGTATTTGTGGCTGTTGTCGACCGCGGCGATTTGCGGCAGCCCTTGCACGCGGGTTACCGATGGTGCGCGGCTGTCCAGGTTCAGCGGGCCTTGGCCGGTGACCGCCCCGCTGAGGGGCTGGCCATCGACGCTGAAACCACGCTCTTGCACGGCGCTGTAGTCCAGCGGTTTTTCGCGGTCTTTGTCGGCAATCTGGCGGCCGCCGACACTGAAGTCGCCAGTGCCCGTGGAGGCGCTGGCGGCGCTGTCCGTCTTGGCCTGTTGGCCGCTCAAGCGGAACAGACCGTTCTGGCCGGTGGGCAGGCTGAAGCCGGGCAAGGTGGCCGGGTTGACCTGGCGCTGGGCCAGGTCTGGCGGCAGTTGCGCGGTTATCGCCGGTTTCACCGTGGAGGCGAACACGTCGGAGTTGGTGTCGTGGTTTTGCGCCGGGGCCTTGATGTCGGTGGCGTTAGGGCGAATCACGCTGTTGTCGATTTTTTGCGTGGCGTTGACCGTCACTGAGCCAGCCGCCTGAATCACCGCCTGGGCAATAACGCTGCCAGCGGTCGGCACTACGTAAGTGCTGGTTTCGTAAAAGTTACCAATGCCGGCCATGATCTTGGCCAGGGTCATCTCACCTGGGCGGTAGTCGCCGGAGTTGGGATTGTTATAGACGTTGAACTGGTTCTGGCGCTCCATGAAGGTGTTGTAGAAGCTGCGGTCACGGGTATAAAAGCCCGAATTCAGGTGCACTTCTTCGCCGCCGGCCGCGCCACGGTTGGTCAGCACGTCGGTGTTGATCAGGATGTTCCTGGCGGCCGACACCGAGCTGTAGAGGTTATCGAAGGTCTGGCTGCCGACGGTCAGGTCGCCACCGGCGTTGATGAACGCCGATGCCGAGCTGCCGACCAGCACGTCTTCGTATTTCTCTACGGAGGTGAAGTACAGCTCGCAGCCTTTGCCTTTGCAGAAGTCGTTGGAATAGATATCGAGGTTGCCCGAGACCAGTTTCTTTTGCGTGCTGAACTGGTCGCGACGGTTGCTCAGAGTGTCGGCCAGCAGGCGCATGTTGCCGGCGCTTTCCAGGCTGCCGGAGACGTTTTCGATCAGGCTGCTGCGCGCACCCGCATCGTCGCGGGCAATGTCCAGGCCGCCGAGGCTGTAGACGTCGCCGTAGTTGTTGCGCACATCGTTGGCGCGCAAGGTCATGTCGTTGCCGCTGAACAGCAGGCCCCTGTCGTTGAGCAGGTGGGTGGCGTTGAGGCGGACTTTTTCCGCGCCGCCCAAAGTGCCGTAGTTGTTCAGGGTGGTGGCGTTTACCGTGAGGTCGCCGAGGGCGGTCAGGCGCCCGTGGTTGGTCAGGGTGCCGCTGTTGACCTGGGTGACCGCGCCGCCGGCAATGCGGGCGTTTTCGCCCAGGTCCATGCTGGCGCTGGTGAGGGTCATGGCGCCGAGGCTGCTGACCCGGCCGTTGCCGCTGTAGCCGCCGCTGAGCGTGAGGTTGAGGCTGCCGTCACTCGCCAGCAGGCCGTCGTTGGTCCAGGTGTCGCCGGTGCCGGTCAGGCTTTGCGCGCCCAACAATTGGCCGCTGGCGGTCTGGGTGAATTGGCCGATGTCGAGGTTCAAGCGCCCGGCCTGGATCACGCTGCTGTTGGTCCAGCTCGCTGCCTTGATGTCCAACTGGCCGTTGGTGACAAAGCTGCCGCCGGCGCGGGTGACTTGATCAGACGTCAGGTCGAATTTGCCGCTGCCGGTGTGCACGATGCGGCCACCGTTGTTGTCGAGGTTGCCGGCTTGCAGGTTGAGATTTTCGTTGGCACTTTCCAGCGCGCCGGAGCGGTTATCAAACAGGCCTGACACGTTGATATCGGTGTTGCCCGCGCGGCCCATGGCGCGCAGGTTGCCACCGGCGTTGTTGAGGGTTTGCGCGGCAAGGCGCAGGGTGTCGTCGCTTTCGATCAGGCCGAAGCGGTTGCTCAAGGTGCCGGTGAGGCCGAAGTTGATGTTGCGGGCGCCGACTTTGCCGCCGTTGTTAGCCGCCGTGCCCTGGTTATCGAAGTCTGCGGCCGTGACCTTGAGCAAGGTGTTGGCATACACGCCGCCGCCCTGGTTGTTCAGGCTGCTGGTGACAATGCGGTTTTCACCGCCCAGGGCCGACAGGTGCCCCAGTTGGTTGAGCACACCGCCCTTGGCGTCGATATCCAGCGATTGCGCCTGGGTGATGCCGCCGCCGTTGTCGAACAAGCCGCTGACCAGTTTGATCCAGCCTTTGCCGCTGTTGAGGATGCCGCCGCTGGTGTTGGCCACATTGGCCGCGTTCAGGTCCAGGTTGCCGCTGAGGCTGTCGACCCGGCCGCCCTGGTTGTTGAGGGCGCCGCTAAGACGCAGCAAGTTGTCGGTCTGGCTTTGTAAGGTGCCCTGCTGGTTATTGAGGGTGCGTGCGGCAAGCTCAAGCTTGCCCTTCTGGCTGTAGATCAGGCCGTCTTGCTGGTTGTTGACGTCACCGGCCAGCAGTTTGATCAGCAGGTCTTGCTGGCTGGCGAGGGTGCCTTTGCCGCTGTTGTTCAAATCGCCGTTGGCGAGGGTCAGGTCAAGCCGGTTTTGGCTGACCAGTTGGCCGCCACGGTTGTCGAGGCTGGCGGCGTTCAGCAGCAACGCGCCGCCACTGGCCAGGCGCGCATTGTTGGCGTTGATCAGTGCACCGCTGAGGGTGCCTTGCAGGCTGCCCTGGCTGATCAGTTGGCCGCCGCTATTGTCCAGGCTCTGGCCGATCAGGTTGATGTTGGCCGCGCTGATCTGGCCGCCACGGTTGAGGATCTGGCTTTGGGCGTGGTTCAAACCCAGCGATTGGCTGGAGGAAATCAAGCCGTTGTTGCTGTTATCCAGGCGCCCGGCAATGCTCAGGCCCACATCGCCCTGACTGGAGATGATGCCTTGGGCGTTGTTGAGGCTCGCCGCGCTGAGGGTTTGCAGGCCCTGGCTCACCAGGGCGCCCGCCGCGTGGTTATCGAGGCCGCCGCTGAGGTTGACTTGCAGGCTGCCGTTTTTGCTCGACAGCGTGCCTTCGGCGCTGTTGTCGAGGCTGCCGCCGGCTACGGTCAAACCGTTCCAGCCGGAGATCAGGCCTTTGTTGGCGTTGATCAGGGTGTTCGCCTCGACGCGCAGTTGATCGGTGCTGAGGATGACCCCGCGATCACTGTTGTCGATACGCTGGGCCGCTACGCTGAACCCTATATTGCTGGAGATTTCGCCTTGTTCGCGGTTGGTGAGGTTGGCCAGGCGCGCAAAGCTCAGCGGCCCTTTGGCGCTGATCAGGCCGGCGCTGTTGTCGAGGTCGCCGCCTTGCAGATCGATGGCCACGGCACGTTCGCCGATGAGGCGGCCCTGGCGCTGGATCAGCTGTTGCACCACCAGTTGCAGGTTGCCCTTGGCCGAGATTTCACCGCCGAGGCTTGAGTCCACACGCTGCCCCGCCAGGCTGAGGTCGCCCTGGCTGTTGATCAGGCCCGCCGTGTTGTCTAGGTTGGCGACGCTCAGGCTCAAGGCCTGCTGGCTGCCGATCACGCCGTTGCGGTTGCTGACATCGGCCGCCGTCAGCGTAAGGCTGCCATCGCTGACCAGTTGCCCGCCCTGGCTGTTATCCAGCGCGCCGGTGCTGAGGGTTTGGCGAGTGCCGGCCGAGAGCCGGCCTTTGTCGCTGTTGTTCAAAGCGCCCGCCGTTGCATCCAGCGTGGTTGCCGCGCTGATCAGGCCCTGATTACGGTTGTCCAGGGCGCCAGCGACCTTGAGGTCTAAAGCGCCACGGCTGGCAATCGCGCCACCGGCCTGGTTGTCAAGGCTGCCCGCCGCCACCTGCAAGAGGTTCTTGGCCGACACCACGCCTTCGACGCTGTTATCCAGCGCCTCGGCGATGCGCACCTGCAAGCTGTCGCCACTGATGACTTTGCCGCCACGGTTGTTCAGCGTGTCGGCCACCACCGCAAAGGATTGCGTGCTGGAAAGCTCGCCGCCCTGGCTGTTGTCGACGCTGCCGAGGTTGCGCAGCAGTAATTGGCCGGGCGTGGCAATCAGGCCGTGGTCACGGTTGATCAGTTGCCCGTGGTTCAGGTCCAGGTCGATGCTGGTATTGCTGACCAGTTCGCCGTGGTCATGCTGGTCCAGCCCGGTAAGGTTTGCCTGCAGCGTGGACTTGGCGAAGATCGAGCCTTGCTGGCTGTTGTCCAGTTGCCCGGTTTTAAGCAGGATCCCGGCGTCACTGCTGATACTGCCGCGCTGGCTGTTGTTAAGGCTCGCACTGCGCAGGTCAAGCTGTTGTTTGGCGCTGATCACACCGGCCTGGCTGTTGTTCAGCGTGCCGGCATTGAGGGTTAACGCGCCGTCACTGAGTAACACGCCCTGCCCTTGGTTAAGCAGATCGCCGCTCAGGTTGATGTTCACGCCCGTTTGGCTGATCACGCGGCCGCCCAGGCTGTTGTCCAGTTGCCCGCCGTTCAACTCCAGGCTTTGGCGCGCCGCCAACAGGCCTTTGTTCTGGTTGAGCAGGCGTTGCACGGTGAGCACCAGGCCGCCGTCACCAATGACCTTGCCGCCACTGTTGGTAAGTTGATCGGCACCCAGCCGCACGCGGGCCTGGCTGGAGATTTCACCCTGCTGGTTGAGAATGCTCGGGCTGTACAAGTCGACGCCACGGGTGGCAGCGATGAGGCCGCCGTTGCGGTTATCCAGGGCGGTGCCGGTAAAACTCAGCACGCCTTCGCTGACCAATTCGCCGGCTTGTTGGTTGAGCACGCCGACGGTTGCCAGCAGGTCACCCTTGGCGCTGATCCGCCCGGCGCCGTTTTCGATTTGACTGGCGCTGAGGCTCAGGCCGCCGTCGCTGCTCAGTCGGCCGCCAGTGCTGTTGTTGAGGCTGGCGAGTTCGACGCGGGTATTGGCCTTGCTGCTGATCACGCCTTGCTGGCTGTTGTCGACGCTGCCGCCGGTGAGGGTCATCGCCCCGTCGGCAATCACCAGGCCGCCCTGGTTGGCCAGGGTATCGCCGTGCAGTACCAGGGTGTTTTTACTCGATACCAGCCCGGCCTGGGCGTTGTTGAGTTGGCCGACACTGACCTGTTGGGCGCCCTGGCTGACCAGGTTGCCCTGATTGTGGTTATCGAACAGCCCGGTGATGTTCGCGGTCAGGTTGCCCTGGCTCGCGACGGTGCCTTGGCCACTGTTGTCCAGGCTGGCGGCTTGCAGGGTCAGCAGGCTGGTGGCCGAGAAGATCCCCAGGCGGTTGTCGATTGCGCCGCTGGCGAGCACATTAAGGTTGGCGCCCAGCAGTTTGCCGGCGCGGTTATCCAGGGTCGTGGCGGTAACGCTGGTTTGGTTGGCGGAGATTTCGCCTGCCTGGTTGCTCAGTAGGCCGGCAGTTACGTGGGCCTGTTGCTGGCTGGCCAGCAGGCCGTTTTCATTGCCCACTTGCCCGGCAATCAGCGTCAGGGAGTTGAGGCCAATTACGCGGCCGTTCTGGTTTTGCAGGGTGGCCGCCGTGACGTCGGTGCTGTTGTCGCTGTGCAACACGCCACCAGCGCGGTTATCCAGGCCCGTGGCATTGACCTTCAGCGACGCCGTGCCCAGCACGCGACCGCCACGATTATCCACTTGACCAGCGTTGACCACTGCGCTGGCGCCGCTCAAGGTTGCGTTCTGGTTGTCGAGGTTGTGTGCAGCCGTCACTGTCAGGGTGCGGCTGGCAACCACGCTTTGGGTATTTTTAAGGCTGCCCGCAGACACGCTGACATCGCCGTTGGCATTGCGCGTTTCATCGGCATTGACGCCCGCCTCAATAATCCCGTTGTTGGTGACCTGGCCATTGCTGGCCAGGGTGATGCTGTCGCGGGCGGCGAGGCTCTTCTGGTTGACCAGCGCCTGGGCGCTGGTGACCTGCACATTGTTACCAGCGTAAACCTTATCGGTCAGGTTGACGCTCTGCGCGGTGACGTTGATGTTGCCGGTGGCGGCTGTCTGCGCCAGGCTCAAATGGCCGTTGGCATCCAGTTGAATATCGCCGCCACTGGCTGCCAGTGTGCCGTCAAGCTTCACGCCCACACCAGCCTCAGTGCCCACCAGCTTGATCGCACCGGCGTACATGCCGCCCAATGCCGACGAGTCGATCGCCAATTCTGGTTTAGCGCTGCCGTCATCGGCACGTGCCGTCGCATTCAAGGTCTGGGCGTTAACGTCGTTGCGCCCGGCAACCACGGTCAAGTTGCGCGCATTGATCTGCGCATTAATCTTCGCCGAGCGGGTGATGATTTCGAAGCGGTCCACGTTGCTCGCGTTCAAGCCCTGGCCGTCGATGGTCACGGCGCCGCCATCGACCTGGTAACGGTCCAGGCGGCCGTTATCGAGCACCGGTTTGCCGGTGGTCAGGGTCACATTCGGCGTATTGATGAACCCGCAGCCGCTGCAGGTGATGCCGTAAGGGTTGGCCACGATGACCTTGGCCGACTGCCCCGCCACTTCGGTGTAACCGCGCAACTGGCTGGGGCTGCCGCCGTTGACTTCGTTGAGGATGATATTGGCCGCGCGGCCCTGCAGGTTGGGGTTGCCGAGGATGATCCCGCCCAACTGGGTTGACTGCGTGACGGCGGTGGCGTTGTTGAGGATCACGCCATTGGCGCCGACGTTGTAGTCCTTGAACTGGTTGTGGGACAAGCCACTGCCATTGGGCGCGGCGATGTTCACCACCGGCACGCCATTGCCGGCCTGGCCGACGCTGGTGCCCGGTGCGCTGACCACAATGCCTTCGGCCTGGGCCAGCAATGGCTGCCAGAACAGCGCATTGGCCAAAATCAGGGCCAGGCCACGTTTGGGCAGGCCCAGGAACGCGTCACGGCTTTTCAGGGCAGCCGAAGGCTGGCGAACAAGGAAGGCAAACTGGCGAACATCCATTTCAAATTCTCGATGCAACGGGGCGTTGAATTAGAGGAAAAAATCCATGCGGAAGTAGATCGGCGCTTCGCGCTCAAGCAGCGTGGCCGGTCGCTCCAGCGAGTGGGCAAAGGTCACGCTGGTGCTGACGTATTGGCCACGGGCAAACAGCTCCAGCGAGTTGCTCGAGACCCGGCCGTGTACCTCGCCGTTGTAGCGCGCATTGCGAATCACGCCCTGGTCATAACCGACACTGGCGCCGTACTCACCGAACACCGGGCGCAGCCAACCCAGCGTCACCGGGCGGCTCCAGCGCAGGTCGTTGCGCCAGTAGCCGCCGCTGTCACCGTTGAGTTGCTGGTCTTTGTAACCGCGTACCGACGAAGAACCGCCCAGGCTCATGCGCTGCGGGCTGAACAGCACGTCTTCGCTGCGTTGGCCGGTCGCCAGGCTGGTAAAACTGAAGGACTCGCCCCACAGCCTGAACGGTTGCAGGTAGCTGACAGTGGCGGTGTATTTGCGGTAGCGCGCATCCGGCACGCCCGGGCTGGGGTTGTGATTGCCCTGGGCGTCGAACGCGCCAGTGCCGTTCTGCATGCCGAGGTCGAGGTTGACGAAGGCGCTGCCAATCCGGCGCCCGTGGTTGATGCCCAACTGCAACTCACTGAGGCGATTGCTGCTCTCTTTGAGGTGGCTGTCGTTGATGTAGTTGTTGGTACGCAGGTGGGCCAGGCCAACGTTCACCGAGGTTTTGCTCAGGGCGTCGCGGTGGATCACCCGCTCGGCGCGCAACTGGTGGTTTTGGCTGTCGCCGGTTTGCTTGAAATCAAAGCCGTCGCCCTGGGCCACCGAGCGGTAATCGCTCTGGTTGTAGCTGTAGCTGAAGTTCCACCAACCCCACGGCACGTTGTAGTAGAGCATGGCGTTTTTAGAGGTTTTTTGATGGTCGCTGATGGCGTCATGGCCGCCGCGCAGCACCAGTTGATCGGCCAAGCCGAGTGGGCTATCCCATTCAAAGCCGGTGCCCCACTGCTGCTCGCCGGTGCTGCGCTGCCCATCGTTATTGCGCGACAGGCTGGCACGCCAGGGTTTCTGCGGGTTGTTCTTGACCAACACCGTGCTGCCGCCCACTTCGCTGCCGGGGGCCAGTTCCATTTGTGCCTGATTGGATGGCAAACGGTTGAGCTGATCGATGGCTTGTTCGACTTCTCGCAGGTTGAGCAAGTCGCCGGTGTGGCCGGGAAAGGCCATGGCCAGTTCGCGCTCGGACAGCTTGCTGTTGTCGGCGCCTTTAACCCCCTCCAGCTTGCCTTCCACCACCAATACTTGCAGACGACCGCTGGACAGGTCTTGTTGCGGCAAGTAGGCACGGCTGGTGACCAGGCCTTTGTTGATGTAATAGTCGGTCACGCGCTTGAGCAATTCATTCAGCTGGGAAACCCCCAGGCACTGATTCACATAAGGCTTGACCAGGCGCTCGCGCTCATCGGCAGACAAGGTGTCGGCGCCCTTGAGTTCGATGTGCTGGATGGGGAAGCAACGGCTATCAACCGGGGTGGCGGGTGCCACCGGTTTCAGCTCTTTGCCGGGCAGGTCCTTGAGTTCTTCAAGACGCCGCTGCTGTTCTTCCAGCAGGCGGTTCTGCCGGTCGCGAATCAGGTCCTGGTCACCCGGATTAGTCGCAGCGAAGGCGCTGTTGTGGGCGCTGAGGCACAACACTGTCAGGCACAGTAATGGCCGAATCCATGGCGTGGACAAGTGCATATTCGATCCGTCGATAATTGAAGGCGGGAAGCTATCATCGAACCTTGAATATGCCAACATTCCGGCAAATCATAAAACCATCACAAATCAATAACTAACTTATTGATATATATGCGAATAAAATGAATATGCGCGACCCTGACAGGTTATTTTTCCGACAAGTGGCAACAGGCATTCACTTGACACTCACAAGATTGCGACTACTCAACTAGGAAAATTCCTAAGCAATAGCGGAATTTTCTTAACGTCATCAATAGCCGCATCTTTTATGCGCATCTTTTAGTGTTCCAACGCATACCGCCGACAATGGTTGAGATACCCCTGCTCATGGCTGCCCACCAACTGCACCACACTGGTCCACAACCACGAGGGTGCATCCAATTGTTTGGAGCGGTTTTCCTGCAACACCGCCATCCACTCCTTGCGTGTATCACGGTCCATCTGCCGGGCATGGGCAATGCCGACCACGCGGGCCAGGTAACCGGCGGCGTGCATGGCATCGATCTCGCTCAGTTCATCGAGTTCCAGTTTCATGTCTTGAGGCAGCAGTTCCCGGATGAAGAAACCGTGATCGAGAAAACGCGTGGCCAGCATGCGCTCGCCCAGGCCCGGTGACAGCTGGCGTGCGCCTTCCACCACGCGCCGGCCATTGTCGCGGGGCATCTTCGCGCGCGCCGCCCGGGGCGCGGCGGCGCCGACGGCTTCCTTGATGTCGATCAGGCAATATTCCTGGTCGTCCTTGTCGCCCACACCCAGCAAGGCGGCATAGCGCAGCAAGCCGAGGGAGCTGCAGCCTTTGACCCAGTAGGCCGAATCGAGCAATTGGACCTTGGCGTCTTTCGGTCGGCCTTTGAGCGAGGTCACCAACTGGTGGATTTCATCCGAGGCGCAGACGCTCTCCAGCGCGCTTTTTTCCGCCCGCGACAATGACCAGAAGTGCTTGCCCAGCGGGATGCTCGGCCGCGCGTTTTCGATGCGCTCACGCGCCAGGTTTTTCCAGGTGCGCTCCACGGCGCTGCGCATGCCGGCCTTGACTTGGGACGGGCGCGGCGGCGCTTCATCGGGCTTGTCTTTGAAGGCTTGCTCGTAGCCCACCATCATTTCTTCGAGCATGCGTGCGGTGGTTACGCCCGGCAGGTCCGAGCCGCGTGCGGCGGTGGCCAACGACAGCGCCAGGCGCACCAGGTCATGGGCCGGGTTACCGATCACGGTTTGGTCGAGGTCGCGAATATGCATGTCGATACGGCCTTTGGTATCACCCGTGGGGCCGAGGTTGCCCGCGTGGCAATCGCCGCAGATCCAGATTGCCGGGCCATGGGGCAAGCGGCGGCCGGGCTGGCTGTGCAACCACTCGTAAAACTGCACCGTGCTGCCGCGCACATAAGCATGGGCCGAGCGCGCCATCTTCAGGTTACGCAGTTGGACAAGGTGGGGCATGCGGGCAGAGGGGCGCGGAATTTTCATGGAGGCACTCGGTACGGGGTACGGTAGAGGTTAGCCCGTCACGAATGTTTCATTTTGTTTCAAGAATAAAAACTTCAAGCCTGGGCGGTGTGCGCTTTCAACCAGTCTTTGAACGCGGCCATGGCCGAGGTTTCTGGCCGCGATTGCAAGCGCGTCAGCCAATAACTGCCGGTGCTGATGCCCACGCTGAACGGCTGGCGAATCGCATCACTCTCCAGTTGCCGCGAGAACATCATCGCCGGTGCCAAGGCCACGCCGATGCCTTGCTGCGCGGCCTCCATCATCGCCAGGGACGAGTCGAACACGATGCTGCGCGGCACCAGCGTGTCGGCCGGCAGCCCGGCCGCCTGGAACCACAGGTTCCACTCATCGGCGCGGTAAGAGCGCAATAACGTGTGCTTGAGCACGTCGTCCGGGGCGTGCAATTGCTCGGCAATCTGCGGCACGCACAACACCGTCAACGGCGCTTCGAGCAGTTGGCAGGCCTCGGTACCATGCCAGGCACCGGCGCCGAAGCGGATCGCGTAGTCAAGGCCTTCGGCGGCGACGTCGACACGGTTGTTGTGGGTCGACAGGCGCAGGTCGATAAACGGGTAGCGACTTTGAAAATCCGGCAAGCGCGGCAGCAACCAGCCGACGGCGAAGGTGCCCACCGCCCCGACGGTGAGCACTTCTCGGTAATGGCCACCTTCGAATTGGCCTAAGGTCAGGGCAATACGGTCGAACGATTCACGCACCACCGGCAGCAGAGTTTCGCCTTCGCGGGTCAGCATCAGGCCGCGTGGCAGGCGTTTGAACAAGGTGACATTCAGTTGCGCCTCCAGGCTTTTGACCTGGTGACTGACCGCTGCCTGGGTCACGCACAGCTCGATGGCGGCGCGGGTGAAGCTCAAATGCCGGGCGGAAGCCTCGAAGGCCCGCAACGCATTCAGCGGTAAATGGGAGCGCAGCATGCCTGACCCTAAATTATCTAATGGCTGATGCGAGATATCATCGTTTGCCCAGCGAACAAAATCCACCTAGATTTGCCCCGCCTGCGCAGGCCCTGATCGTCAGCATATCCTTTACATGGAAGCGAACCCGCATGAATCACACCTTACAAAAAATTCTGTTCAGCGCCCTGTTAATCGGCTCCGGCAGCTGCATGGCCGCCACCGACCTGCGCACGGTAATTGATGCCGGCGTGAAACCGCTGATGCAACAGCAAGGGATTCCCGGCCTGTCGGTCGCCGTGGTTAATCAAGGCAAAGTCCAATACTTTAACTACGGTGTTGCATCAAAGGAAACCAAACAGGTCGTTAACCAGGACACTCTGTTTGAAATCGGATCGATCAGCAAAACCTTTACCGCCACCCTCGGCGGCTACGCTCAGGCCACCGGTAAACTGCAACTCTCGGACACCGCCAGCCAGCACCTGCCTGCGCTGGCCGGTGGCGTATTCGATCACATCAGCCTGCTGCAACTGGCGACCTACACGCCCGGTGGCTTGCCGCTGCAGTTTCCGGACGCGGCCGACAACGCCCAGGCGATGCTTGGCTACTTCCAACACTGGAAACCGGCTTACGCGCCGGGTGAACAACGCCTGTACTCGAACCCCAGCATTGGTTTGTTCGGCTACCTCGCGGCGCAAAGCCTGGGGCAGCCGTTTAACCTGGCCATGGAGAAAACCCTGCTGCCCAAGCTGGGTTTGACCAATACCCACGTCAGCGTGCCTGCGAGCAAAGCCGGTCAGTACGCTCAAGGCTACGACAACCAGCAACAACCGGTACGCGTCAGCCCCGGCGCACTCGACAGCGAAGCCTACGGCATCAAAACCAGCACCCAGGACCTCGCCCGTTATGTAATCGCGAACATGCACCCCGAAACCCTGGAAAAACCGCTGCAACAGGCGATCGCCACCACTCACGCGGGTTACTACACCGTCAATGGCATGACCCAGGGCCTGGGTTGGGAGCGCTACCCCTACCCGATCAAGCTGCAGGCATTGCTGGATGGCAACTCGACAGAAATGGCGATGCAGCCGCACAAGGTCAGTTGGCTGACCCCGGCGCAGCCACAACCGGCCAACGTGCTGTACAACAAAACCGGCTCGACCGGCGGTTTTGGTGGGTATGTGGCTTATGTGCCGAGCAAGGACATGGGGGTGGTGATTCTGGCTAACCGCAATTACCCGAATGCCGAACGGGTGAAGTTGGCTTATGCGATCTTGAGCGCGATGGACCACTAAGACCTGACAAAAACCAAATGTGGGAGCTGGCTTGCCTGCGATGGCGGTATATCAGCCACCGGATTGGCTGACTGAACCACCGCTATCGCAGGCAAGCCAGCTCCCACATTTTTAAACCGTGTTACATGCCGAGCCAGTGCGGCAGCGCCAGCGAGATAAACGGCAAGTACGTGACCATGATCAAGAACACCAACAGGATCATCAGCCACGGCAACGCCGCGCGAATCGTCTGCCCCAGCGTCAAGCCGGTCACCGCCGAGGTCACAAACAGGTTTAGCCCTACCGGCGGGTGCACCAGGCCGATTTCCATGTTCACCACCATCACGATCCCCAGGTGAATCGGGTCAATCCCCAGCTTCATGGCAATCGGGAAGAAGATCGGCGCCAGGATCAGCACAATCGCTGAAGGCTCCATAAAGCTGCCCGCAATCAATAGCACCACGTTGACCATGATCAAAAAGCCAATCGGCGTGAGGCCTTCGGAGATCACCCAGGCGGTGATTTCCTGCGGGATCTGCTCGGTGGTCAGCACATGGGCAAAGAGCATGGCGTTGGCGATGATGAACATCAGCATGATCGCCAGGCGCCCGGATTCCAGCAGCACCTTGGGGCAGTCGCGCAGTTTCATGTCCTTGTACACAAACAACGCGACAAACGCCGAATACACTGCCGCCACGGCCGCTGCTTCAGTCGGCGTGAACATGCCGCTGTAGATGCCGCCCAGGATGATCACTAGCAACAACAAGCCCCAGAACGCCCGGCGTGCGCAGGTCAGCCACTCACGGAAGGTCGCGCGTGGCTGCGCCGGGAGCTTCTTGATGCGCGCGACGATGTAGATCGCGACCATCAGCATAAGACCCAACAGCAACCCGGGAATGACCCCGGCCATAAACAACTTGCCGACCGAGGTTTCGGTGGCGGCCGAGTACACCACCATCACGATAGACGGCGGGATCAGGATGCCCAAAGTGCCGGCATTGCAGATGATCCCCGCGCCGAATTCTTTCGGGTAACCCGAGCGCACCATGCCCGCCACGGCAATCGAGCCGACTGCCGCCACCGTCGCCGGTGATGAACCGGACAGCGCCGCAAACAGCATGCACGCCAACACCGCCGCAATCGCCAGGCCGCCTCGGATATGCCCGACACAGGCATTGGCGAAGTCGATCAGCCGCTGTGCCACACCGCCAGTGGTCATGAACGCACCGGAGAGCAGGAAAAATGGAATCGCCAGGAAGGTGTAGGCGTCGGAGGTTTCGAACAGTTTGATGGCCAGCGAACTCACCGAGTCCTGGCTGAACATCAGGATCGACACCGCACCGGACAGCCCCAGGGAAATTGCGATGGGCACGCCGAGGAACATGAACACGAACAACAGCAAAAACAGACAGAGCACGGCCATCAGTGACGCTCCTCATGGCTGCCGGCCAACTTGCTGGCCTCTGCGGCCTCGTCGGCCAGCCCCAACCCGACCTGACGGTGGGTAAAGATGCGGTAGAAAATTTCCAGGTAGCGGATAAACACCAGGGCAAAACCGATGGGCACGATGATCACGATATCGCCCACGTCCACGCCGTATTGGTCGAGGTCTTCGGCGCCGATACGCGCGGTCATCACGGCACTCACCCACTTGTAGCTGGCGACCATGAACAACCCGGCGTAGGCCAGGCAGCACAGGCACGCGAGCATGCCGAGCAGGCGTTGCACCGGGCGTTTGGTCAGTTTGACCAACGCGTCAACGCCGAGGTGGCCGGCGGTGCGCACACCGTAAGAGATGCCAAAGAAAATCAGCCAGCCGAACATGGCCTTGGTCAGCGCCACGCTCCAGGTCATGTCCTGGGCCCAGGTCATGGTGTGGTCGCCCAGGGCACCGAAAAAGCTGCTGCTCCATGCCCACTGGTCAGACAGGGCAAAAAACAGCGTGTATATGTTGTTGAGCATGACGTAGACGAATGTCACCAGGGTCATGGCGGCCAGCAGGAAGGCGATAAACCCTTCCTCCAGGTGCTCCCAGACGCGCCTTAGCGTTTGCATGGCAAAACCTCGCGAAGCAGAGATAGGTAGGTGCAAGGCTCAGGGTCGAAACCGGGTCAAAATGTGGGAGCGGGCTTGCTCGCGAATGCAGTCTTTCAGTTGATGCATTCGATAACTGACACACCGCATTCGCGAGCAAGCCCGCTCCCACATTGGGTCTCGGTACAACCCGCGATTACTGGTTGGAGGCGTCCGCCGCCTTGATCAGGTCAGCGCCAATCTCACCTTCGAACTTCTGCCACACCGGGCGCATGGCTTCGCGCCACAGCTGGCGTTGCTCCGGGGTCAGCTCGATGATTTCGCTGGTTTTGGCGTCGATAATCTTCTGCTTGGCCGACTGGTTCAGCGCTTCGGCCTGCTTGTTCACCTCGACGGTGACTTCGACCATGATCTGGTCCAGGGTGGTGCGCACATCCGGCGGCAGGCCGTTCCAGAACTTGGCGTTGGTGATCACCATGTAGTCGATCAGGCCATGGTTGGACTCGGTGAAGTACTTCTGCACCTCGTTGACCTTCTGGCTTTCATAGTTGGACCAGGTGTTCTCGGTGCCATTCACGGTGCCGGTCTGCAGGCCTTGGTACACCTCGGCAAAGCTCATCTTGCGCGGGTTGGCGCGGATCGCCTTGAACTGTTCTTCGAGCACGCTGGAAGCCTGCACACGGAACTTCAGGCCACGGGCGTCCTTGGGTTCATGCAGGGCTTTGTTGGCCGAGAGTTGCTTGAGGCCGTTGTGCCAATAGGCCAGGCCGAGGATGTTCTTGTCCTGCATCGAGGTCAGCAATGCCTTGCCCTGGGCGGCCTGAAAACGATCGACAGCGGCCAGGTCATTGAACAGGAACGGCAGGTCGTAAATCTGCACTTGCTTGGTGTATTGCTCGAATTTAGCCAGGGATGGCGCCAGCATCTGCACGTCGCCCAGCAACAGCGCTTCCATTTCCTTGCCATCGCCGAACAGCGAGGAGTTGGGGTACACCTCGACCTTGACCCGGCCCGGCAAGCGCTCTTCAGCAAGCTTTTTGAACAGCAGCGCGCCCTGGCCCTTGGGGGTGTTTTCGGCGACCACGTGGGCGAACTTGATCACAATCGGGTCGGCCGCCTGGGCCAGGCCCGCGGCAAACACAGTGGCGGCGCACAGCAGCGCCCGAGAAAGCTTGAGCATGGGGAATCACCTTCTTATTGTTGTGTTATAGGGCAAGGTGCCTGATGTAGTGCGTGTAGTGAATTTCGAATTTTAGATACCTGCGTTCGGCCAGGCCGAACGCCAGTCCTGAAGACGCCTATATTCCAATGTGGGAGCGGCGGTGCGACGATTCGACTTGCTCGCGAAGACGGTGGGTCAGGCAATTAATTCAGTGGCTGACATACCGCATTCGCGAGCAAGCCCGCTCCCACATTTTGAGCCAGTTTCGTCAGTTAAAGTTGGGCCGCGAGAAGCCTTTGCGCACGAAGCAAAACCGGCGCATCCACCATCTGCCCATCCATCTGATAAGCCCCGGCCCCATGGGCACCCGCCTCTACCACACGCTTGGCCCAGGCCAGGTCTTCAGCACTGGGCGCCAGTGCTTGGTGAATCACCGTCACCTGCTTGGGATGGATACACAGCGCGCCGGCAAAGCCCATTTCATAGGCATGCCGGATCGAGCGACGCAAACCTTCGGGGTCGTCGATGGCCGGGTGCACACCGTCCAGCGGCGCCACCAGGCCAGCAGCGCGCGAATGTACGATCAATGCCAGGCGTGCCTGATCCAACGCAAACTGAGCAGCCGCAGAACCGCTGCTCAAATTCAAGTCCAGCGCCAGGTCCAGCCCGCCGAACGACAGGCGCTCAACCTGCGGCGCATGGGCAATCTCGGCCACCGCCAGCAAGCCCTTGGCGCTTTCGATAATCGGCCAGATCACCTTGCCGGCAGCCGCCACCACCGCCACCTGGGCCGCGCTCTCCACCTTCGGCAGCAACACACCCGCCACATTGGCGTGGGCTTTACAGAACGCCACATCTTCAACATGCTCGGCATGTTCCGGCGCATTGATGCGTACCCATACCTGAGCCTCGGGATGCGCTTGCAAAAACACCCCAAGATTGTCCCGCGCCTGACGTTTAAGAGGTTCTTCAACCGCGTCTTCAAAATCTACTATTACCGCATCGGCGCCACCGGCCAGGGCTTTGGAAAACCGCTCCGGGCGGCTGCCGGGCACAAACAAGGCCGAACGAACTAAGGGCTTTGGCATCATTGAATTCCTTGTTAGATAACGCCGCGTGCGCGCAGGCCGTCTACAGCTTCCGGCGTAAACCCAAGCTGACCGAGAATGCCCTGGCTGTGCTGGCCCAATGCGGGAACGGCGTCCATGCGCGGGGTAAACGCAGCATTGCGTGCCGGTGGTAACAGTGACGGCAGCGGCCCGGCAGGGCTTGCGACTTCACGCCAGCTGTCACGCGCCTTGAGTTGCGGGTGGTCCCACACGCCCTGCATGTCGTTGACCCTCGCACTGGCGATCTGCGCGTCTTCCAGGCGTTGGATCACGGCTTGCGCGTCCAACTGCGCAAAGCTGTCAACGATGATCTGGCGCAGCGCCTCACGGTTGGCCGAGCGTTTGAAGTTGGCCGAGAAACGTTCATCGGTAGCCAGCGCAGGCGTGAGCAGCACCTTTTCGCAAAATGCCGCCCATTCGCGTTCGTTCTGTAACCCGAGCATCACCGTGCCGCCGTCGCCGGTGGGAAATGGCCCATACGGGTAGATCGTCGAATGCGCCGCCCCGGCCCGTGGTGGCTGGGGCGCGCCGTCGAAGGCGTAGTACATCGGGTAGCCCATCCATTCCACCAGGCTTTCGAGCATGCTCACATCAATGCGACTGCCCTGCCCCGTCTTGCCGCGCAGCAGCAGCGCCGAGAGGATGCCGCTGTAGGCGTACATGCCGGCGGAGATATCGGCGATTGAGCAACCGGCCTTGGCCATCTGGTCTTCGCCTGGGCCACCGGTCACCGACAAAAAGCCGCCCTCGCTTTGGATCAGCAGGTCATAGGCTTTCTTTTTCTCGTAAGGCCCGCCTTCGCCATAGCCGGAAATATCGCAGACGATCAGCCGTGGAAAACGCTCATGCAGCGCTTCAAAAGACAGGCCCATACGCGCCGCCGCGCCGGGTGCGAGGTTTTGCACCAGCACATCGGCATCCGCCAGCAGGCTGTGGAGGATGTCACCGGCCTCGTCCTGCTTGAGGTCCAGGGTCAGGCTTTCCTTGGAGCGGTTGGTCCACACAAAGTGCGAGGCCAGGCCGCGCACGCGCTCGTCATAGCCACGGGCAAAGTCACCGGCGCCGGGCCGTTCGATCTTGATCACACGGGCGCCGAGGTCCGCCAACTGGCGGGTGCAGAATGGCGCGGCAATCGCGTGCTCCAGGCTGATCACGGTAATGCCGTCCAGCGGTCGTTGGTTAGTCATGACGCCTCCTCAAAGCCAGTGGGCCATGGACGCTGCATCGCGCAGGTTCCAGACCTTTTCGATCAGTGCAGTGGCCTGCGCGGGTGTGCGCGCGCCGCTGAATTGGGTAAGGCGCTGGCATTTATCCGCCAGCTCCTCCCGGCTCAGGGTGTTGCCCGGGTCGCCCTTGGGTTCGTCGATGGCGCCGTGCAGCGTGCGGCCATCGAGCGTGGTAACGGTGACGCGGCCCAGCCAGCGCTGCGGGTAGGCGCCGTCGACTTCTGCGTCGAGGGTCATGCTGACTTTGTCGCGAAAGGCCGAGACGGCGGGGTCGGTCAACGCCATTTCGTGGAACTCGGTGAGCCCGGCTTTTCCGTGCACTGCGATCAGGCCGAGCACAGTGCCCATGGAGAATTTGGCCTGATGCACAGTGGCAGGCGTGGTCACGCGGCCGAGCACGTCGATGGCACCCTGATGGACACGCGTTTGAACCGTGGCGATATCGGCAGCGCCCAGCCCTTCGCGCTGCATCAAGTCCAGCAGCGCATCGGCGGCCGGATGGGTGTGACGGCAGGAGGCGTGGAACTTGAATGAGGTCTCCAGCAGGGCCCAACGGCTGCTGAGACCGGCCGATAACTTGCCAGGCTCGGCGTCGCTGGACATGCCCGCCGCCAGGCCTTGGTCGCCTTCCAGAATATTGCGTGCGCCGGTGAGCCCGTCCGCCGTCAAATACGCCGCGAGCAAGCCATCCGCCGCTGCCTTGGCGGTGTGCAGTTGCTTGGAGTCGGCGGCATCGCGCAAAAACTCCCATAACCCGGCGGCCTGGGTGCCGGCGCTGCCGAGCAGGTTGATGAACTGTTCCTGGTTAAAGTCCAGCAGCTTGCCCACGGCAACCGCCGCCGCCAGGGTGCCGACGGTGGCTGTGGTGTGAAAAATGCGGTAGTGGGAACGGCCCATGAATTCGCCGATGCGAATCCCGGCTTCATAGCCCGCCACCGAGGCCAGCAGCAATTGGCGGCCGGATTTGCCAAGGTCCTGGGCGGCAGCCAGCGCGGCCGGAAACACCACAGTCGCCGGGTGCAGCACCGAGCTGTTGTGCAGGTCATCCTGCTCCACCAGGTGTGAGGATGCGGCGTTCACCAGCGCCGCAAAATACGCGCTGGTGCTGCTGCCATTGACGATCACCTGCGCGGGGCCGCTGCTGGGTCCCATTTTTTGTGTGTAGCGTTCAAACAGCGGGATCGGGTGCGCGCCTTGGCTGGCCAGCGCCGAGGCCAGCCAATCCAGGTACAGGTCTTCGGTGCGTGCCAGCACGTTTTCCGGCAATTGTTCGTAGTTAAGGTCTGCAAGAAACCGACACAAGGCGTGGGTATGGCTCATGCTCAGGCCCTCAAAAGCTGCGTGGCAGTTCGAGCAGGTGCTCGGCCACGTAGGACAGGATCAGGTTGGTGGAGATGGGCGCCACCTGGTACAGGCGTGTTTCGCGGAATTTGCGCTCCACGTCGTACTCGCAGGCAAAACCAAAGCCGCCGTGGGTTTGCAGGCAGGCGTTGGCCGCTTCCCAGGACGCCTTGGCGGCCAGGTACTTGGCCATGTTGGCGCTGGCCCCGGCGTTCTTGCCGCTGTCGTATTCCTCACAGGCACGCCAGCGCATCAGGTCCGCCGCTTCGATTTCGATATGCGCTTCGGCAATCGGGAACTGCACACCCTGGTTCTGGCCGATGGGCCGACCAAACACCACGCGGTCGCGGGCGTAGGCACTGGCCTTTTCGATAAACCAGCGGCCATCACCGATGCACTCGGCGGCAATCAGCGTGCGTTCGGCGTTGAGGCCGTCGAGGATGTATTTGAAGCCTTTGCCCTCCTCGCCGATCAGGCTGTCGAGGGGCAGCTCCAGGTTGTCGAAAAACAGCTCGTTGGTTTCGTGGTTGACCATGTTGGCGATGGGCTGCACGGTCAGGCCGTTACCGATGGCTTCGCGCAGGTCGACCAGGAAGATCGACATGCCTTCGGATTTTTTCTTCACTTCGGCCAGCGGCGTGGTGCGCGCCAACAGAATCATCAAGTCGGAATGCTGGATGCGCGAGATCCAGACCTTCTGGCCATTGATCACGTACTTGTCGCCACGCTTGATCGCCGTGGTCTTGATTTTGGTGGTGTCGGTGCCGGTGGTCGGCTCGGTCACGCCCATCGATTGCAGGCGCAATTCGCCGCTGGCGAGCTTGGGCAGGTAGAAGCTTTTTTGCGCTTCGCTGCCGTGGCGCAACAAGGTGAACATGTTGTACATCTGGCCGTGCACGGTGCCGGAGTTGCCGCCGCAGCGGTTGACTTCTTCGAGGATCACCGAAGCTTCGGCCAGGCCCAGGCCAGAGCCGCCGTATTCTTCCGGGATCATCGCCGACAGCCAGCCGGCGTCGGTCAGGGCTTTGACGAAGGCTTCGGGGAAGCCCTTTTGTTCGTCGACCTTGCGCCAGTAGGCGGCATCGAACTCGGCGCACAGGGGGCGCACGCCTTCGCGGATGGCATTGAGTTCTTCGTTGTCATTGGGGTTCATTAACGGCTCTCCGCCTGTTGTTCTTGGATTATTCGAAGTGGATTTCGGCCTTCTGAGCCAGACCGTCTGCGTTGCCAGCCCACAGTTCTGCAACCCCGGTTTCAATCACCCTCCCACCCACAGCAAACGGCTGCGGCGCAATCAGCGGGCGTACGCCGCGATAGGCAAAGCGGCGCAGGGTTGCGTCGGGATGGGCGCGGCAAAACGCGCGCAGGCTCAAGCTAGCGATCAACGGGCCGTGCACCACCAGGCCTGAATAGCCTTCGGTGCCGGTGACATAGGGGTAGTCGTAGTGGATGCGGTGACCATTGAAGGTCACGGCGCTGTAGCGAAACAGCAGGGTTGGCGTGGGGCTCATCGACTCCTGCCATTCGCCTTCGGGCAAGGCGTCGCCGCTGCCCTGTTTGGGCGGCGTGGGTTCGCGGTAAACGATGTCCTGTTCTTCGCGGATCGCCAGGCGACCGTCCTGGGAATAGTCGTGGCGCACGGTGACAAACAACAGCGAGCCGCTGCGGCCAGTCTTTTCTTCGACCTGGGTGATGGTCGACACGCGAGTGGCGGCCTCACCGGCACGCAAGGCGTGCAGGAACTCGATACGCCCACCGGCCCACATGCGATTGCGGTTATCAGCGGGCGGCAGGAACCCGCCACGGGCCGGGTGGCCATCAGTGCCCAAGGCCGACTCCGGCAAGGGATCCTGGAAAAAGCACCACTGCCACAGCGGCGGCAAATCGGCGCCCTGTTCCGGCACAGCCTCGCCGAAGGTGGCGGCAATGCGTTTGAGCAGGTTATGGCTCAAGTGGTCGTGGGCGGTTTCGCTTCGGCCGATCCAGTCAGTGGCGCTCATCGGGTGCAGGTCCTCGGGCAGTGAGTGTCTGCCCCGGATCATGCAAGCGCCTGCCCGTTCTGAGAATTTGCATTTCAATAAACCAGCGTTCGGTTATGCTGAACGCCATCAGTAACGCCACCTATCCAGTGTGGGAGCGGGCTTGCTCGCGAATGCGGTGTATCAGCTAAAGATGTAT
>NZ_CBFHAZ010000097.1:0-24757 GCF_965653655.1 Pseudomonas onubensis
CGCGAATGCGGTGGGTCAGTTGATTCATCTGTCACTGATACACCGCATTCGCGAGCAAGCCCGCTCCCACATTCAGACCGTGTTCGACATCACGGCTTCCAGGTATCCACATCCTTGGCGTCCACCGCCTTGGGCAACAACCCCGCCTTGAAGAACGCATCCGCAATCTTCTGCTGTTCACCCAACTGCTCCCCCGTCACTGGCTGCACCTGATAGCTGCGGTGCGCATTGGCGGCTTCCACGGTGGCCACATCCAGGTTGCCCCACAGCGGGCCGAGCACTTTGGCCGCGTCCTGCGGGTGGGTTTTCACCCACTGGCCGGCTTTTTCCAACTGCTCATACACCACCTTCAAGACCTCGGGGTGCGCCTTGGCGTAAGGCGTGCCCGTCAGGTAGTAGCGCTTGTAGCTGGCAAGGCCCGCACCGTCGGCCAGCGTGCGTGTCGGCAATTGTCGCTGCACGCTGGTGAGGAAGGGTTCCCAGGTAACCCAGGCATCCACCTTGTTGTTTTCGAACGCCGCACGACCATCGGCTGGCGATAAGTAAGCCGGTTCAATGTCCGAAAACGCCAGGCCGGCTTTAGCCAGCGCAGCGATCAACAGATAGTGGGTGCCGGCCGCTTTGGTCACCGCGATTTTCTTGCCTTTCAAATCCGCCAACTGCTGGATCGGCGAGTCCTTGCGCACCACGATGGCCTGGGCCGACGGCGAGGGTGCTTCCTGGGCGAAATAGGTGAGTTTGGCCTGGGCCGCCTGGGCGAAGATCGGCACGGTGTCGGCCACGTCGGCGCTGATGTCCACGTTGCCCACATTGAGCGCTTCAAGCAGCGGCAGGCCGCTGGGGAATTCGTGCCAGCTCACGTCAATATTGTCGGCCTTGAGGGCTTTTTCCAGGGTGCCCTGGGTTTTCAGCAGGGTGATCAGGGTCGAGGATTTCTGGTAACCGATGCGCACGGTTTCCTGGGCCTCGGCACTCGCCGCGACAGAAAAAGCCAACAACCCGATAACAGCGGCGAGGGGACGACGAATAGACATGGCGCGCTCGATCTTCAGCGAAATAGCGCCAAGCTTAAAGTTATGAAAAGCATTCGATAAATACTCTTTCGATCTGAGCTTAGGGCGCTTTTTGCAGCGTCCGACCAATCGGGCATAACCATAGAGTTATATGATTCTTTCATAATTACTCGTGATTAATATAATCAAAAGCGAATTCACCCGCGAAGACGCTTTATGACCACACGCCGCCAGATCCATTTGTCAGCCTTCCTGTTAAGCGGCCCGGTGGTGCACAGCCACGCGGTGTGGCGCCACCCGCAAACCGTGGGCAATTACCTCGACCCCGAGTACTACACGCGCATCGCCAAGGTCGTGGAAGAAGGCCTATTCGACTTCCTGTTCTTCGCCGATCGCCTGGCCGTGGGCGATCAGATGGGCGGCTCCCGTGAGTTTGCCTTGCGCTACGGCGCCCAGGACGCCACGCGCCTGGACCCGTTGCCGATCCTCTCGTATCTGGTCGGCCAGACCAGCAAGCTTGGGCTGGGCGCGACCCGTTCCACCACCTATTACGAACCGGCGCATATTGCCCGCGAATTCGCCACCTTGGACCACCTGTCCAAGGGCCGCGCGGCGTGGAATATCGTCACCTCGATGAATGACAGCGAAGGGCGCCTGTTCGGCAAGGCCAAGCACTTGGAGCATGACCTGCGCTACGACCGCGCCGATGAGTTTGTCGAGGTCGCGCTGAAGCTCTGGAACAGCTGGGGCAAGGACGCGCTCAAGCTCGACCGCGAAAGCGGGGTGCTCGCCGACCCGGCATTGATTACCTCGGTGCAACATCACGGCGAGTGGTTCCGGGTCGAAGGCCCGCTGAATATCCCGCGCTCGCCCCAGGGCCGGCCGGTGCTGATCCAGGCCGGTTCGTCCGGGCGGGGTCGGCGCTTTGGCGCGCGGTGGGCCGAGGCGATTTTTACCATTCACCCGCACCTGGCGGCCATGCGGGCCTTTCGCGATGACGTGCGCGCCCAGGTGGTGCAACAAGGCCGCGCCGCCGACAGCTGCAAAATACTCACGGCGGTGATGCCGTTTATTGGCGGCAGCGAAGCCGAAGCCCGCGCCAAGCGCGACCAGCACAACGCCCTGGCGCGGCCGCAGTTGGGGCTGGTAACTCTGGCTTCGCAATTGAATGTGGACCTGTCGCCGTTCCCGTTGTCGGCCACCCTGGCCGAGGTCGCGCAATCGCCGCTGATCCACGCGGCGGCCGCTGAAAAACTGCTGATGCAAGGCTCTGAGCTGACCCTGGAACAACTCGGCCGGATCTTCGCCAGCAGCGTGCGCGTGCCGCAACTGGTGGGCACCGGCGCGCAGGTCGCCGACCAATTGGCCGAGCTGTTCGAGCAAGGCGGTTGCGATGGATTTGTGATCTCGCCGGGGTACTTGCCGGGCTCGTTCACCGAGTTTGTCGAGAGCGTGATTCCGCGCTTGCAGCGCAAGGGCTTGTTCCGCACCGCCTACGAAGGTTCGACGCTGCGTGAACACCTCGGGCTGGACTGAACGCGCTCTATGTGGGAGCTGGCTTGCCTGCGGTAGCGGTAGGTCAGTTTGCATCGTAGTTGACTGACACTGCGCTATCGCCGGCAAGCCAGCTCCCACATTTGGACCGTAGTG
Organism: Pseudomonas onubensis; assembly: GCF_965653655.1. Taxonomy (NCBI): domain Bacteria; kingdom Pseudomonadati; phylum Pseudomonadota; class Gammaproteobacteria; order Pseudomonadales; family Pseudomonadaceae; genus Pseudomonas; species Pseudomonas onubensis. The sequence goes on from NZ_CBFHAZ010000097.1 coordinate 2,664, forward strand.
TTTTTTTATTGGGTACATCAATTTAAAGGAATAGTGCGCATGGCTGTTTTCGATCACTTGACCCGTCGCCACTTGCTCGGCATGGCCGGTATCTCCCTGGCCGGCCTGGCGCTGCCCAGCCTCGGCTTTGCGGCCGACGAACACGCCGGGCACGGCACGCCTGCGGAACCTGCAGGCACGGGTGAGTTCATCCGCCTCGACGCACCGCGTAAGCTCAAACTGGCGGTCAACCTCAACGCTGTGTGCCTGGCGCCGGTGGTGATCGCCCACGGCCAGGGCTTCTTCACCAAACATAACCTCGATGTGGAACTGGTCAACTTCGGCAACTCCACCGAAGTGCTGCTCGAAGCCATCGCCACCGGCAAGGCGGATGCCGGCATCGGCATGGCGCTGCGTTGGCTCAAGGCGCTGGAACAAGGCTTCGACGTCAAGCTCACGGCCGGCACCCACGGCGGTTGCCTGCGCTTGCTGAGTGCGGCGAACGGTGGCGTGAATAAGCTCGAAGACCTCAAGGGCAAGGCCATCGGCGTCACCGACATGGCCAGCCCCGACCGCAACTTCTTTTCGATCCTGCTCAAAAAGCACGGCGTCGACCCGGTGCGCGACGTCGAATGGCGCCTGTACCCGGCCGACCTTCTGGGCACCGCGCTGGAGCGTGGCGAAGTGCAGGCGGTCAGTGGCAGCGACCCGTTCATGTACCGCCTGATCAAATCCGGCGTGGCGCGGGAGTTGTCCACCAACCTGGTGGAGGAATACGCCAACCTCAGTTGCTGCGTGGTCGGCGTCACCGGCAAGCTGGTACGTGAAGACAAACGCGTGGTTGCGGCGCTGACCCAGGCGATTCTGGAGGCCCACGACTATTCCGTGCAGCACCCCGAAGAAGTCGCCAAGGGCTTCCAGGCTTATGCGCTGAATACCACGACTGAAGAAGTGCAGGCGATTCTGCACGACCACACCCACGGTCACCATGCGGTCGGCGCGGCATTGACGCAGGAAATCACCACCTATGTCACCGACCTGAAAACCGTCGAGGTGATCAGCAAAGGCACCGACCCGGTGGAGTTTGCCAAGGAGATCACCGCTGATGTCTTCAGTTGATGCAACTACCCTGAACCCAACCCTGGCATTCAAGGCTGGCTGGCAGGGCGCAACGGTGGTGGCTGCCTGGGTGGCCGTGGCGTTGTTGATCAGCTATTGGCCCAATGCCGTGCGCAATTGGCCAATGACCCAAGGGTTGGCCAATGTGTGCGTGGCGGTGGCTGCGCTGTTTATCCTGTTGAGCCTGCTGGGCCTGCGTTTTTCGCGGCTCGGCCAGCGCCTGAAAAATGCCGGGCCGTGGCTGATTGCCTTGCCCGTGTTGCTGGGTATCTGGGAGCTGCTCACCGCCAAGCTGGCGCTGCTGCCGGTGCCGTTTTTCGCGCCGCCCCAGGCCTTGCTCGCAGTGTATATCGAAGACTATGCGCGCCTGGCCGACAGCCTGCTGCATTCGGCCTTGCTGCTGGGTTCGGGCGTGGCGCTGGGCGCTGCTACCGGGTTTGTCGCGGGCGTCTCCATCGGCTGGTCCACACGCATCGGCTACTGGTTGCACCCGGTGCTGCGCATCCTCGGGCCGGTGCCGTCGACGGCGTTGCTGCCACTGTGTTTTTTCCTGTTCCCCAGCAGTTGGAGCGCAAGTGTTTTCCTGATTGCGCTGGCGACCTGGTTTCCGGTCACGGTGCTGACCTGGTCCGGTGTGGCGAGTGTCGATAAAGCTTATTACGACGTGGCGCGCACCTTGGGTGCCAAGCCGGGCTTCCTGATTTTCAAAGTGGCGATTCCCGCCGCGTTGCCCCACGTGTTTGTCGGCTTGTTCATGGGCCTGGGCGCCTCGTTCTCGACCTTGGTGGTGGCGGAAATGATGGGGGTCAAATCCGGCATCGGCTGGTACTTGCAATGGGCTCAGGGCTGGGCCGCCTACGCGAACATGTACGCGGCATTGTTGATTATGGCGCTGGCGTGTTCGGGGCTGATCACCGGGTTGTTCCTGGTGCGTGACCGCTTGTTGGCCTGGCAGAAAGGAGCGGTGAAATGGTAGCGCTGGCACAGGCAGTCCAGCCCTCGACGGGGCTGGCACTGCGGATTGAAAACCTGAGCCATGGCTTTGCACTGGACGGGCAGCATTTGCCGGTACTGGAGCGGGTTTCCCTGGATGTAGCGCCAGGAGAATTCGTGGCATTGCTGGGGCCTTCGGGCTGCGGCAAATCCACCTTGCTGCGCCTGGTGGCCGGGTTGGAACCGGCTGACTCCGGCCGTTTGCTCGCCGATGGGCACGCCATCACTGGCCCGGACCCAAGCCGCGTGGTGGTGTTTCAGGACCCAACCCTATACCCGTGGCGCCGCGTGTGGGACAACGTGGCGCTGGGTTTGGAAGCCCAGGGCTTGCTCAAGACCCATTCGGCCAAGGTCGATCAAGCCCTTGAAAAAGTCGGCCTCAGCCCGTTCGCGCGCGCTTATCCTCGGCAACTTTCCGGGGGTATGGCCCAGCGCGTGGCGTTGGCCCGTGCGCTGGTCAACCAGCCTCGGCTGCTGATCCTGGATGAGCCCCTGGGCAAGCTGGACTCGTTGACGCGCATCACCATGCAAAAGGAGCTCATCGACCTGTGGCAGCGCCAGGGCTACACGGCGCTGCTGGTGACCCACGACGTGGAAGAAGCCTTGCTGCTGGCCAACCGCGTGATCGTGTTCAGCGACCGCCCGGCGAAGATCCAGGCGCAGCTGAGCATTGATCGGCCGTACCCTCGGCATCGCGATGATGCTTATCTGGTGGATTTACGTCGGCAGATTCTGGGGTTGTTGGGGTTGGGGGAGAGCTGGTAGCACTCAGCCAAACAACGCCTGGGCAAATGCCTGCGGCGTCGGGCTGTGGGGCCAGGTCGGCAGGCCGTCGGGCAGGGTCAGCCAGGCCTGCTTGCGGCTGACCCAGATATGCGCCACCGGTGCGGCGGCCTGGCTGTTATCCAGGGTGCCCACCCGCAGCACGCGCATGCCGGGCGCCGCCGTGGTGGTATTGCTGATCCGCGTATGGCACACGCCGCACAGTTGGTGATGCGACTGCACGCCATCCACCGCATAGGCGTACTCCGTTACTGGCCCATCAACCCGCAGCGCATCCTCCGGCAGCAACGCATGCAGGGCGAAGGCACTGCCGCTCAAGGTTTGGCAATGCAGGCAATGGCAGGCGTAGACCGCCGGTAGCGCGTCCATGTCCAGCTGGTAAGTGACGGCGGCGCAACGGCATTGGCCGGTAAAAATCATAGCGGTTGATCCTTCAGGCGAGACAGGGCGCAAGGCCCATCGGGTATGCTCGCCAGCATGCCTGCGCGTCTGCACAAAGACCATTGGCCAAAACTGCCCACCGGCTCACAGGAAATGTATGAACGCCCCTCAACTGCAATGGGACACCCAGCGTGCCTTTCTCGCCGTGCTGCGCACCGGCAGCCTGTCGGGCGCAGCGCGGCTGCTGGGGATCGCCCAGGCCACGGCGCGACGACGCATCGAGGCACTGGAACAGAGTGTCGGCGTCAGCCTGTTTATCCGCTCGCCACAAGGGCTGTTGCCCACCGACATGGCCCGCGAATTGATCAGCCATGTCGAAGCCATGGCCGTCGCAGCGAATGCCTTCAACCGCGCGGCGTCGGCGGACTCCGCTGTGGCGGCGGGCACGGTGCGGCTCACCAGCGGCCAGTTGCTCGGCGTCGAAGTCTTGCCGCCGATACTGCGCGACCTGCGGCGCAACCACCCGCAACTGGCGATTGAACTGAGCGTGTCCAACCGTTTACAGGCGCTGGCCCTGCAAGAGGCCGATGTGGCCGTGCGCATTCGTCGTCCCACGGAAACGACGGTGGTGACGCGCAAGGTCGGCGACTTGCACGTCGGCCTCTATGCCGCACCTGAGTTGCTGGCAGAGCAGGGCACGCCTGATAGCCTGGCGCAGTTGCAGGCGTTTGCGCTGATCGGGCCGGATCGTCACTTGGAAGAAATCGAGTTTCTTCGCCAGCACGGTTTCGAATGTGGCGCGGCGCGCAGTGTGGTCCGTACCGACGACCACCTGGCGCAGTTCGCCGCACTGCGCGCAGGCGTGGGCATCGGCGTGTGCGCACGCCAATTGGCGCAGCGCCACGGCCTGGTGCGGGTGTTGGCCGAGCAGGTGGATTTCACAGTGGACGTTTGGATTGCCATGCATCAGGACATGCGCCGGGTGCAGCGGGTGGCGGTGGTGTTTGACGAGGTGTCAGCCGCTATGGCGCAGTTCCTGGCCGCTTGATCGTTCCCACGCTCTGCGCGGAAATGCCGCCTGGGACGCTCCGCGTCCCGCATCGCCAGAGTCGCACTCATGCAGTTCCTGACTGCGTAAGCCTTGACACCACCAACCCCTACGCGCAAGGATCAACTCAATTTTCAAAAATTGAGTTTCAGTGATGGCAAGAATCCATAAGCCAACCGATTTCGCAGATTTGTTAAAGCAATACGGCTTGGAGGTTTTCGAGCTGGCGCGACTCTACAAAGCGGTCGACGACAAGGGTCGGTACTTGCACTGGGATGAATTTCGTCGATATCCCGCGCCGGGCATCAATAAAGACGCCGCTTGGGCCGCGATCAAAATGTCGCGGGCCTGCGCAAGCAAGACCCTCGAACTGCGTAGCGAGTGCGGCAGCCCTTTTTTTGTGTGCGCCACGGATTTCTGTGACGCGGTCGTTCACGCCGTAGAGTCGCTGACGTCCCGGTTGGGCGGGGCGGCGGCGGCGTCTCCCCAATACCGGGATAACACCCGCTACCTGGTTGACGCCTTGATGATGGAAGAAGCCATTTCCAGTGCCCAACTGGAGGGCGCGGCGACGACCCGCAAAATCGCCAAGGACATGTTGGCCAAGGAACGCCCGCCTCAAGATGATGATGAGCGGATGATCCTGAATAACTATCAGCTGATGAAGCATGCCAAATACAACAAGGACGAAAGTCTGTCGCTCGGGTTGATCTGCGAGTTTCATGGCATTGCCACGGCGGGCATTGATGAAGCGCAGGTTCATCCGGGGTCCATCAGGGACGAAGACGATGTTTTTGTCGGCGGTGCGGGCAATGACATTGTGCATCAGCCGCCCAGGGCCGCCTTGCTGCCAGCCAGGCTTGAAGCGCTCTGCCGGTTTGCCAATGAGCAGCATGATGGGCAGCAGGGCAGGCACTTTATCCACCCGGTGGTCAAAGCCGTCATCCTGCATTTTATGCTGGGCTATGAGCATCCTTTCAGGGACGGGAACGGACGCACCGCACGCGCTTTGTTCTATTGGTTCATGCTCAAAAGTGGTTACTGGCCGTTTGAATATATTTCTATCAGCACGCTGCTCAAAGAGGCGCCAATGCAATATGGGCGTTCCTACGTCTACACGGAAACCGACGCCTATGACCTGACCTATTTCGTGATTTACCAATTGCGCGTCATCGAGCGGGCGATGCAGGCGTTCATGACGTATTTCGAGGCCAAAAGGAATGAAGCCACCGCGCTGATGGGCTGGCTGGATACGCTTGAATTGAATGATGCACTCAATTATCGGCAGGGGCATTTCCTGAAAAAGGTGCTGCAACACCCAGGGCGTACCTTCACGCCCAAGGAAATCACCCATGACTATGATATTTCGGAAAATACTGCGCGTAAGGACCTGGAGAAGTTGGTCGGCATGAAGGTGCTGTTCAAAGTCCAGGAAGGCAAAAGCTTCCTGTACCTGGCCAGGGATGACGCCGAAGCCAACCTGAAGAAGCTCGCATCTAAAGCCTAGCCATGCTCAAACCTGCTCCTCGGCCCGCAACTGCACGCTCATCTCATCACAACTGTTTGCCCAGTCACTCAGCCACTGCGGCATGGGCGGTGACGCTTCGGCCAAGCCGAGTTCGCGCACAAAGTCGGCAGGAGGCAAGGTGCCTTTGGCGGAGCGGAACAGGCCGCGCATCACCACCACGCCCACCACTCGGCCCTTGCTGATAAAACGATGCTCCATCAGGCTCCATTTGTGGTCCCAGCCGAGTATGCGCGTGTGTACCTCGAACACTTCAAAGAGCTTCAGCTCGCGGCGGAACTTGCCCCAGGTGTCGCCCACAATCGGCAACGCCTTGTTGCGCAGGGCCACGCGAAAAGCGCCGGTACGGAGCACAAAATCCATCCGCGCAACGTCTGCCAGGGTGAAATACCGGCCATTGGTGACGTGCCGGTTGATATCCAGGTCCAGCGGCCACACCCGCATGCGCACCACCGTGGTATCCAAACCCTGCACCGGCTTGCGCCAGGGACGACGGAACAACATGAACAGCAATCGAAACCAGAGATTCATAAACGTGCCAGGCAGTTGATCAGAAGCCGAACTGTACGGTGGCAGAATCGGCTAAGGTAGGTGCGCAAATGACTTATTACATGCGAAAAACGCAAACAGGCTTTTTATGCACATTACCTTGCTCCTGGCCGACGATTGCTCCGCCGCCAACGCCACGCTGGTCCTGGAAATGCTCGGCGCCGCCAATCTGTTTGCCGACAGCCCACCCTTTGAAGTGGTGGTGGTCTCCCTTGACGGCCAGCCCGTCACTACCGGGGGCGGGTTGCGCATGCCGGTGGCGTGCGCGGCGGCGCAGGTGCGCCGCACCGACCTGATCCTGATCCCCGGTTTCCTGTTTACCCTCAAGCAGGCCCTGCCCACTTTTCCTGCCTACGGCCCGTGGCTGCGTGAGCAATATGCCCAGGGCGCGGTGCTGGCATCGATGTGCACCGCAGCTTTTTTGCTGGCCGAAACCGGTCTGTTGCAAGGCCTGCATGCCACCACCCACTGGGCGTTTACCGAGTTGTTCCGGCGCCGTTACCCGGACGTGACCCTGGAGGACGCGCAGATCCTGTGTGAAGAAAATCGCGTGATCACCAGCGGTGGTGCCAGCGCCGCAATGGACCTGATGCTGCACCTGATCCGCCGCTTCGGTTCACCAGAGCTTGCGCATACCTGTGGCAAATACCTGTTGATCGATGGCGTGCGTACCGAGCAGTCGGTGTATGCCCTGTGGTCGTTGCCCAAGAACCACGGCGACGGCGAGATCCTGCGGGTGCAGCATTGGCTGGAGCAGCACTTTGCCCAGGCGTTGGTGATTGACGACGTGGCGCTGCGCTTTGGCTTTGGCGTGCGCAATTTCAAGCGGCGTTTCAAGGAGGCGACCGGCTATACGCCCATTGGTTATGTGCAAACCCTGCGCCTGGAGCGTGCCAAGCAGATGCTGGAGTCCACGCGCATGACCCTCGAAAGCATCACTTACGCGGTCGGTTATGAGGACAGCAATTCGTTTCGCCGCCTGTTCCAGCAGCGCGTGGGCATGTTGCCGGCGGCCTATCGCAAGAAGTTCCTCGCCACGGCGTGATTCAGCGACGTAGCTGTGCCTGCGCTTCAATGCATTCCACCAGAAACTCCATCACCACTTTCACCAACGGTGAGCGGCGCATGTCCGGGTACACCGTCAGCCAGATATCACGCACCGGGCCGTCGCTGGGCGTGGGCAACCGCGTCAACAGCGGGTCGGCATCGCCCACCAGGGTGGGCAGTACCACTGCGCCGACCTGCGCGCGGGCGGCCATTTGCTGGGTGATCAACTCGCTGGCGGCAAACACGATTGGGCGTGGGCCGCGCAGTTGGTGCAGCCACGCTTGCTGGGGCAGGTGATCGCGGCTGGCGTCATAGGCGATGAAGGTCCATTGCGCTGCCGGCAAGTGTTCGAGCGCAGGCGCGGCGTACAAGCCGAAGCGCACCACCCCGACTTTGCGCCGCACCAGGGCTTCTTCGTCGGGGCGCAGTGTGCGCAAGGCGATGTCGGCTTCGCCTTTGTCCAGCGCGGCCAGTTGGGTGGAGGGCATCAGCACCAGATTCAGCTGCGGGTAGTGGGCGCGCAACCGCGCAAGCTGAGGTGCAATGCAATGGTTGGCGATGGACGGCGGACAACTGACACGCACCGTACCGGCCAGTTCGATGGAGGCCACGCGGGACAGGTGTAGCACCTGCGTGGCCATATCGCCCATGCCCGCCGCTACTTGCGCCAAGGCCAAACCTTGCGCCGTAAGCGGGCGGCTGCGGGGCAGGCGGTCCACCAGTTTTACGCCCAGGGCTCTCTCCAGCGCATCGACCCGGCGCCCGACGGTGGCGTGCTCCACCTGCAACTCGCGGGCGGCGGCCGACAGTGACTGGGTGCGCGCCAGCACGGTGAAGTAGTAAAGGTCCTGCCAATCGAACATCGGGTTATTTCCGCACAGAGGCTGGGAAGGATTGGGGAATATTCCAACCGAAAAAACCTTTTTACCATGGCCGCTTCCCTGTGCAAACGGAGTTGTTCCCGATGAAAGCCATTACCCTGCAAACCTACGGCGGTCCCGATGTTGCCCAACTGCGCCAGGATGTGGCCAAACCCCAGGTCACGGCCGGGCATGTGCTGGTCAAGGTGGCCTGCGCCGGGATTAATTTCATGGATATTCATACGCGCCAGGGCAAATACGCCGCGTCGGTAACCTACCCGGTGCGCTTGCCCTGCACCTTGGGCATGGAGGGCGCCGGCGTGGTGGTTGAGGTCGGCCCCGGCGTGAGCCATCTGGCGGTGGGCGACCGCGTGGCCTGGTGCATTGCCTGGGGCGCTTATGCCGAATATGCCAACGTGCCTGCCGATAAAGTTGCGCAGATCCCCACGGCCATCCGCTTCGATCAGGCCGCAGCCGCGATGTTTCAAGGCTGCACCGCGCACTATCTGATTGAGGATGTGGCGCGCTTGCAGGCGGGCAGCAGTTGCCTGATTCACGCGGCGTCCGGGAGCATCGGCCAGTTGCTGGTGCAGATGGCGCGGCGGTTGGGTGCGACCGTGTTCACCACCGGCAGCAGTGCCGAAAAATGCGCGATTGCCCGGCAACGCGGGGCTCACCAGGCCTGGACCTATGACGGCTTTGCCGATCAGGTGCTGCAAGCCACCCATGGCCGCGGGGTGGATGTGGTGTTTGACTCCGTCGGCAAAACCACCTTGCGCGAAAGTTTCCGCGCTTGCCGCACGCGCGGTTTGATCGTCAATTATGGCAACGTGTCGGGCTCACTGACCGACCTGGACCCGATTGAATTGGGCGAAGCGGGCTCGCTGTTGTTGACCCGACCACGCCTGGCCGACCATATGGCCGACGGGGCGACCGTGCAGCGGCGTGCCAATGCGGTGTTCGCGGCGATGCTGGAAGGGTCGTTAAGCGTGGAGATCGAGGGCCATTACCGCCTGGAGACGGTGCATCAGGTACACGCACGCATCGAGGCACGCCAGCAGATCGGCAAGGCGGTGTTGTGGGTGGACCGAGATCTGCACTGATTGGTGTGTTGAGCAGGTTTAGTGTGGTGAGCAAGCTGGTTGTGGCGAGCAGGCTTGCCCTGCGTTGGGCTGCGAAGCGGCCCCAGTGCGGCTCATGCGATTTTTCAGTTAAACCGCGTGTTCAGGTTTCAGGGCCGCTGCGCGCCCCAACGCAGGGCAAGTCTGCTCGCCACAACAGCCCGTTAACCAGACGTTGGGTGGGGTACATGGCCAGATCACAGACGAAAAAAAACCGGCTGATCAGGCCGGTTTGGGGTACCTCGCCAACAGCGAGGGTTATACGTGGTTGCTCTGCAGGCGATCAGCACCACCTTCAGCCAGGCCACGTTCTTGCAGACGATCCGAACCGCCTTCAGCCAGGCCGCGCTCCTGCAGGCGATCAGCACCGCCTTCAGCCAGGCCACGTTCCTGCAAGCGGTCAGCACCGCCTTCGGCTATACGGCGTTCCTGCAGACGGTCAGCACCGTTTTCGGCTACGTGGCTGCCTTGCAGGCGATCCGCGCCGCCTTCAGCAACAACCGGGTGGGCAAAAGCGTTGGCAGCCAGTACCGAGAAAGCGAGGCTAAGCAAGAGTTGGCGTTTCATGGTGGTGTGCTCCGAGTGTTGTAGTGGGGTGTGGCTGGATATGGGTTTGATGGTACGCGTTGGATTTTTTAAGAGAACTTCATTGCGCTGATGGTGACTATCGACGCCAGCGATGGCCCGTTGTGGCGGGCCATCGTGCAAGCGCTCAAGGCATCTGCGGCAGTTCCTGAGGGCGCAGGTCAAACACCAGCACTTCGGCGTCTTCGCCATGGGTCAGGCGGATCTGGCGTTCATTGCGCAGCCGCGCGCCGTCGCCTTCCTGCAAGCGTTGGCCGTTGAGTTCAACGCTGCCGCGGGCCACATGCACGTACACATGGCGGTCCACCGGCACATCCAGTGTCGCGGCTTCGTCGCCGTTGAACAGCCCGGCATACACCCGTGCATCCTGGCGAACATTGAGCGAACCCTCCGTGCCTTCCGGCGAGATGATCAGCTGCAAGCGCCCACGTTTCTGCGCCGCGCTGAAGTGCTCCTGCTGATAGCGCGGCTCGGCGCCGACCACATCCGGCACAATCCAGATTTGCAGGAAGTGCACGCCATGGCTCTGGCTGTGGTTGAACTCGCTGTGGGCCACGCCGCTGCCGGCGCTCATCAATTGCACGTCGCCGGGGCGGATCACCGAGCCGGTGCCCAGGGTGTCCTTGTGTTCCAGGGCGCCTTCGAGCACATAGGAGAAAATCTCCATGTCGCGATGCGGGTGCTGGCCGAAGCCTTTGCCGGCGGCGACGCGGTCATCGTTGATCACCAGCAGGTCGGAAAAACCCTGCTCCTTGGCATCCCAGTAGTTGGCGAACGAGAAGGTGTGGAACGACTTCAACCAACCGTGATTGGCGGCGCCGCGTTCCGAGGCTTTGCGAAGGGTCAGCATGGTCTTGTCCTCAAGTGAGCACCGGCTGCGAAATGCAGGGCGCTTGCGTTGAGAAGAAGGTTAATGGTTTTCAGTGGATTCATTAATAAGCTGAAAATTGAATTAATGTCTCATTTTAGTTGACAGTTTCAAGCGTGCCATAATGCCGTCCCGACTCCCGTTACGATGGACTTGCTCTTGATGAAAACCGTGGCCATGGTGCTGTTTCCAGACTTCCTGCTGCTCGATATGGCCGGGCCGCTGGAGGTGTTTTCCATAGCCAACCGCTACTTGCCGACGGCGGAGCATTATCGGATCCTGACGCTCGGCACCGAGCCCGGCGCGCTGCGCGCCTCCAATGGCGTGCACGTGCATGCCGACCTGCAACTGGAGCATGCCGACGAGGCCTACGACCTGCTATTGGTGCCCGGCGGCCCAGGCGCTTATAACGAATGCCATCCGGCTTTGCTGCCTTGGCTTGGGGCCGCAGCGCCACGGGCACGACGCTTCGGGTCGATCTGCACCGGCGCCTTTGTGCTGGGGCACGCCGGGCTGCTCGACGGCCACCGCGTCACCACGCACTGGCACTACACCGACCGCCTGATCAAAGGCTTTCCCAAGGCCATCGTCGAGACCGACCGCATCTACTTGCAGGATGGCCGCTTGATTACTTCCGGCGGGGTCACTGCCGGCATCGACCTGGCCCTGTCGATCATCGCCCAGGACCATGGCCGGCAGGTCGCGGTCGACGTCGCCAAGGTGTTGCTGGTGGTGATGAAACGCCAGGGCGGTCAGGCGCAGTTCAGCCCGATGACGGCCGCCGTCGCGCCGCTGGAAACCCCGATCACCCGCGTGCAGAAGCAGGTGCTGGCGCAGTTGGATCAGCCATTGAGCATCGTGTCCATGGCCGCGCTGGCGGGCATGAGCGCGCGCCATTTTGCGCGGCTGTTCGCCAAAGAGGTGGGCATGACGCCCATGGCCTTTGTGCAAGGCGCGCGCATCGACCGTGCCCGGCACCTGCTGGAAAGCACTGACCTGCCGCTCAAGACCGTGGCTTTCCGCGCAGGCTTCGGCAGCGTGCGGCATATGCGCTTTCTGTTCAGCGAAAAACTCGGCCTTAACCCCACGCAGTACCGACAGCAGTTCAGTTGACGCCGTAATGTCCGTCTGGCTGCCCTGATTGTCCGTGTCGCTCCCTGTGCCAGCATTGTCCTGTCACGCATAGGTGGCAAGATAGCTCCAGGCCCTTGAAAGGAGGCGCAGACGCCCAAGGCCGGGTGTTCCAGCGCTGTCAGCAGATGAACAATGCACACACGGTGAGCTTCGGCCCCTTTACCTTTCATCGCGATCAACGCCTGGTCAGCAAGACCGGCCTGCCGGTGCCGTTGGGTGGGCGTGCGCTGGATATCCTCGCGATACTGTTGGAGGCGCCGGGGCAATTTGTCAGCAAGGACACTTTGATCGGCCGGGTCTGGCCGAACAGCGTGGTGGAAGACAATAATTTGCGTGTGCACATCGCCGCCCTGCGTCGTGCGCTGGATGGACAACGCTATATCCTCAATGAACCGCAACGCGGCTACTGCTTCGTGGCGCCGTCACCGGTGCAGGCACCGCGGCCTCGGCACAACCTGGCCGCACGGCTCAGCCCGCTGATCGGCCGCGACGAACTGCTGGGCAGCCTGGTGCGACGCCTGGGCGGCCAACGGCTGATGATGCTCACCGGCTGCGCCGGAATCGGCAAGAGCAGCGTGGCCCTGGCGCTGGCAGAACGGGTGTTGCCGCGCTATCGCGATGGTGTGTGGTGGCTGGACCTGGCAACGGTGCAGGCGCCGACCCGTTTGCTCGACTCTCTGACCGAAACCCTGCACCTGCAACCCTGTGACAGCATCCATGCGCTGTGCGAGCAATTGGCCACCCGGCAACTGTTGCTGGTGCTCGACAATGCCGATGTGTTGCTGGGTGCCTGCCGGCATTTGGTGCATACGCTGCAAGCCAGGGCGCCGCAGGTGAGCGTGCTGCTGACCAGCCGCGAAGCCTTGCAGGTGCCCGGCGAATGGGTGCAACACGTACCACGGCTGGCACTGCCGACGTCAACTGACCGGGGCGGTGTCGAGCAGGCCATGATGTATCCGGCCCTGCAATTGTTCGTGGCGCGGGTGCGTGCCGGTCAGCAGGGATTTGTACTGCGGTCTGAAGACCTGGCGCCGTTGTGCGATATCTGCCTGCGTCTGGACGGCATCCCGCTGGCGCTGGAACTGGCGGCGGCCCAGATTGAGGCCCTGGGAATACGCGGGTTGCAAAAGCAGTTACACAACGGCGTGCAAGTGTTGAGGCGTGGCCGACGCACGGCGGTCGAGCGCCATCAGTCGCTGACGGCGGCGCTGGATTGGACGTATCAACGCTTGAGCTTGCCGCAGCGTTGGCTGTTCCTGCAATTGGCGCTATTCAAAAGCGCGGTGACGTTGCCGGCCTTGACCGAACTGGTGGCCGGCACTGAACTGGCGCATGCCGACCTGGCTTACCTGCTGGCACGCCTGGTCGCGACGTCTTCTCTGGTGGTCGAACCCGGCCCCGGCCCGCAGCGCTATCGCCTGCTCAACAGTGTGCGCAGCTACGCCCTGGCGCAACTGCGTGACCCGTTGCAGGTGGCGCGTTTGCAGCAGGGCTATGGGCATTATCTGGGGCCGTTTTCAGGCCAGCCGTTTGTCCTGCAACTGGTCGAGCAGGCTGCGCACGCGGACTAGATCCTGGGTGGCATAGCCCTCGGTAAATTGCCCGTAGACCGAATTCAACAGTTCACGTGCTACCCGCACACGGCCCTGGCTTTGCCACAGGCAGGCAAGAGAGGTCGCGCAGCGCAATTGCCAGGCCAGTGCGCCTTGCTCGTGCGCCACGCCCAATGCTTCGAGCAGCAGCGATTCACGCGCATGCAGTTCGGGCAGGGCCTCGGCGCGCACCCTGAGAATCTCGGCCGTGCACCAACCGGCCGTGCCGTTGCTGGCGCGCTCAAATACCTTGTCATCTACCTGGGCGGCATTGAAGGTCACCCGTATGTCCTGAACCAGGCCCAGGCCTTGCAATGTCTCATGGGGGGCGGTGCCCTCGTAATGCCGCGCCCAGGTCTGAAACAACTGCGCCGAATGTTTCTGCGAGTGCTCCAGCAACAGCGCCAGCGGCGCGTGCGCGGCGTCGCTACCGCCGTTGTAGTGGGCAATCGGTACGCTGGCCAGGGCCAGGGTGTAGCAGATCGAGGTGCCGTGGTTGATCTGCAACGCCAGCTCCAGCGCCTGGTTGGCCGTTCGCGCGGCCCGCTCTGGAAACCCGCGCAGCCACAGAATGCGCGCCAGCACCGTCAGCGACGCCACACTCTGGTCGTATTGCACGCCAAAGCCATGGGTGAAACGGTTGAGATGGCCGCTGTGGGCCATGCGTTGCAGCACTTGTTCGGCATTGTGCAGGGCCAGCACCTGGTTGCCCGCGTAATGCTGGGCCAGTACCCGTAAGCGCTGGGCACTCAAATCCAGCAGCGGATCGGTGCGCGGGTCGAGGCGGTCGAACTGCAGGCTCTGCTCCAGCGCCTCACGGTAGCGGCCGGCACACAGGTTGACCGCCATGTGCCCGGAGACGGCTCGCAACTGGCCGCCATTGTCCTGGAGCGTTTGCGCCAGGCGCCGGGCCGCCACAAACGCAGCGATGGTCTGCGGTGCGCCGCCGAGGGCGTGATAGGACAGGCTGCCCAGGGCGAGTTGCAGTTGCATGGTCAGTTGCGTGCAAGGCGCGCCCGATTGCGGCATCAGCGCCAGGGCCTGGTCTACGTACAGCGCATGTTCGCGCAGCAGCGACAACTCCTGCCACAGCGGCATGGCGCTGACCGTCAGGCGAATGCCCAGCAGGTGCGCGCCGTGTTCGCCCAAGCCCCAGTCGAGTGCGGCGCGGATGTCCTCGCGCAATGGCGCATAACGGTTGATCCACAGCTCGGTGGCGGTGAATTCCCAGTCCTCCTGCGCCTGCTCCATCAGCGCCAGACAGCGCGCCGCATGGCGCTCGCGAGTGTTGTCGAGTTCAGCCGCCTGGTCGAGCTTTTCCAGGGCATAGCTGCGGGTGACATCCAGCAGACGATAGACCATTTCATCATCGCCGGCCTCGACGTTGAGCAGCGACTTGGCTACCAGTTGGGTGATCGAGCCCAGCACTTCGGCCGGTGCGATGTGCTCCCCGGCGATCACCGCCGCCGCGCTTGCCAGGCTGAACCCGCCGCGAAACACTGCGAGGCGGCGCAGGCAAATCTGTTCGCAGGCGGTGAGCAGGTTAAAACTCCAATCCAGCGTGGCGCGCAAGGTTTGCTGGCGGGGCAGGTCGCTGTGCAGGCCGCGATTTAGCAGGCGCAGGTTGTCCTCCATCTGCACCAGCAAGCCCGGCAAGCCGAAGCGTTCGATCTGCGTGGCGACCAATTCGATCGCCAGGGGAATGCCGTCCAGGCGCTTGCAGATCTCGATGGCCAAGGGCAGTTGCGCATCGCTGAGTTCAAAACTGTCCTGGTGCGACATGGCGCGCTCGATCAGCAGTTGCAACGCCGGGTAGCCGAGGGCCTGGGCGCGGTTACCGGTAGCGGGCGGGCAGGCCAGCGGCTCCAGGCGTTGCACGTACTCGCCTTCGGCGCGCAGGGCTTCGCGGCTGGTGGCCAAAATGTGCAGGTGTGGCATGTGACGCAGCAAGGTTTCGCTGATCAGCGCGATGTCGTCCAGCAGGTGTTCGCAGTTGTCGATTACCAGCAGCAACTTCCGCGCGTGCAGGCTGCGGGCCAAGGTCAGCAACGGGTCATGTTCGGTGGGTGCGAGGCCGAGCAGGGCGGCCAGGTTGGGCAGGATCATTGACGGCGCGCTGAGCGGCGCCAGATCCAGCAGGTGAATGCCGTCGCGGTAATGGCCGATCAATAATTCCGCCACACGCAGCGCCACGGTGGTCTTGCCGATGCCGCCCGCGCCGGTCAGGGTGATGAAGCGTTGCTGCGGCAGTTGCTGTACCAGTGCGTCGATCAACACCTGGCGGCCAATCATCCGCGTACGGCGCAGCGGCAGGTTATGGCCCTGGTTGTGGGGAATACCGTCGATGGTTGTCGTCATCGGTTCGATGCTCAGGGGCGCGACAAAGCTGTACCCGCGCTGGGCGACGGTGACGATATAGCGTTGCCCGGCCTGGCCATCGCCCAGGGCCTTGCGCAACGCGGCCATATGCACGCGCAGGTTGCCGTCTTCGACCACCGTTTTGGGCCATACCCGCGTGATCAGTTCCTGCTTGCTCACCACATTGCCGGCGTGTTCCAGCAAGATCAGCAAGATTTCAAGCGCGCGTCGGCTCAGGCGCAAGGGGCGGCCAGCCTCCAGCACCAGGCGCTGGCGCGGGTGGACACGGTAGGGACCGAAATGCACGGCCTGGTCGTTGAGGTCACTCATGGTGGCCCCTGTTCCGGAAAAAGTTTGGCCAGCATATTCCAGGCAGGTGCAGACCACTAGGCCGCCATCACCTGTGATTTTTGACGCGTGTGGTGATTTCGCCAGGTCATCGGGTTCACGCCCTCGCTGCGCGTGAACATATGGCAGAAGTGCGCCTGGTCGCAGAAGCCGCATTCGAGGCTGATCTGGGTCAGGCTCAAGGACGACCCGGTGATCAGTTCCTTGGCCCGCTGAATGCGCTGTTGGCGAATCCACTCCTGGGGCGACAGCCCGGTGGTGCACTTGAACGCACGAGAAAAATGGCTGCGCGACAGCGCACAGGCCTGCGCCAATTCGGCAATCGCCAGGCTTTCGCCGAGGTTGGCGAGGATCAGTTGCTTGGCAACTCGCTCGCGCCGGGGGCACAAGCCACCGGTGACGCCAAGGCGGGGGGCACAGTCATCAAATCGGGCCATGACAATTATCCGTAGTCGATGGGAGCGTTCCCGGTGAATGGATGCAGTGTAGACCGCTGTATTTTTGGCGCCGGGCCGTCTGGCTGGCGAGTTAATCGTTGTTAATTTCGCCAGGTGCGCGCCCGGAAAAGACAGCACAGGCATGCAATCGGCGATCCGTGCGGCATGCTTAGCTGACGGCCTGATAACCGTTTGGATACCGCCATGAACCGCAACGACCTGCGCCGCGTCGACATGAACCTGTTAGTGATTTTCGAGGCGCTGATGTTCGAGAAGAACCTGACCCGGGTCGCCGAAAAGCTCTTCATGGGCCAGCCGGCCGTGAGCGCCGCGCTCGGGCGCCTGCGCGATTTGTTCGACGACCCGTTGCTGCTGCGCAACGGGCGCGGCATGGAACCCACGCCACGGGCGGTGGCGATACTCAAGGAGCTGCAACCGGCGATGGACACCATTTCAGGCGCAGTCAGCCGCGCCAAGGATTTCGACCCTTCCACCAGCTGCGCGGTGTTCCGTATCGGCCTGTCCGATGATGCCGAGTTCGGTCTGTTCCCGCCGTTGCTCGGCCAGCTGCGCGAAGAGGCGCCGGGGATCATCGTGGTGGTGCGCCGCGCCAACTACCTGTTGATGTCTTCGTTGCTGGCCAGTGGCGAGATTTCCGTGGGCGTCAGCTACACCACCGAACTGCCGGCGAACGCCAAGCGCAAGAAGCTGCGGGACATTCCCTGCAAGGTGCTGCGCGGCGACGACGGCGCGGCGCCGTTGACACTCGATGACTACTGCACGCGGCCCCACGCGATGGTGTCGTTTTCGGGCGACTTGAGCGGCAATATCGACCTTGACCTGGCACGCATCGGCCGGGCACGCAGGGTGGTGCTGGCGGTGCCGCAATTCAGCGGCTTGCGCGCCCTGCTGGCGGGTACGCAAATCATCGCGACAGTGCCCGACTACGCCGCCTGCGCCTTGACCGAAGGCACTGTGCTGCGCGCCGAGGACCCGCCGTTCGCAATTGAAGCCTCGGAATTGTCGATGGTCTGGAGCGGCGTGCACGACAACGACCCGGCGGAGCGCTGGTTGCGATCGCGCATCAGTGAGCATATGGCGCGTTTGGCGTGAGCGCGCCGGGCGAGACAGCACAAACATCCAATTCCCGCCCCCCGTTCCCCGCCAGACTCCCCCCATCGCTCAACTCTCCAGGGGGGAATCACACCGTATGGACCCAACACCTGAAACCAGCCCTGACGAGGTCGTCACCCTGGTGGTCAAACACCTGATCAAGGCCGGCCGTGAAGCCGATTACGAGGCCTGGCTGCGGCGTATCGTGCGCATTGCCGGCGAGCGCCCCGGCCACCTCGGTGTGGATGTGGTGCGCGGCAAGCAGGGTGGGCAGGCGCTGTTTACCTGCGTCTTGCGCTATCGCTCCACCGACGCGCTGGAACGCTGGCTTGACTCTCCCGAACGCCAGGCGTTGATCGCTGAAGCGGCGCCGATGCTGGCTGATGGCGATAAAACCGAAATCGGTGCGGCCAACGAGTTCTGGTTCGCGCCCCTGGCCGACAGCGCCGCCAAGCCGCCGCGCTGGAAGCAGGCGGTGGTCAGTCTGTGCGTGATTCTGCCGCAAACCCTGCTGCTGCCGTTTATCTGGGGGCCGATCCTGCGTCTGCACCCGTTCCTGTCCAACTACGTGGTCTCCACTTTTCTGGTGACCCTGACCATTGTGCTCTTGGTGGTGTACCTGCTGATGCCGGCCGCCACCCGCCTGTTCGCTCCCTGGCTTGAAGCCTCTGTAAAGGAAACCCTATGAACGCCGATCTGATTCTGTTCAATGGCCAGTTCCACACCGTGGACCGTGAAAACCCACGGGCCACTGCGGTCGCTATCCACCAAGGCCGATTTGTCGCGGTCGGCACCGACGGCGAGGCCATGGCCCTGCGCGGCAGCGGCACCCAGGTCATCGACCTCAAGGGCCGCACCGTGATCCCTGGCCTTAACGACTCGCACTTGCACCTGATCCGTGGCGGGCTGAACTACAACCTTGAACTGCGCTGGGAAGGCGTGCCGTCACTGGCCGATGCGTTGCGCATGCTCAAGGATCAAGCCGATCGCACGCCGACGCCGCAATGGGTGCGCGTGGTGGGGGGCTGGAACGAATTCCAGTTCGCCGAAAAACGCATGCCAACCCTGGAAGAGTTGAACCAGGCCGCGCCAGATACGCCGGTGTTCGTGCTGCACCTGTATGACCGTGCCTTACTCAACCGCGCCGCCCTGCGCGTAGCCGGTTACACCAAGGACACGCCAAACCCGCCGGGCGGCGAGATTGTGCGCGACAGCAACGGCAACCCCACCGGCATGCTGGTGGCGCGTCCCAACGCGATGATCTTGTATGCAACCCTGGCCAAGGGCCCGAAGCTGCCGCTCGAATACCAGGTCAACTCGACCCGCCAGTTCATGCGTGAACTCAATCGCCTGGGCCTCACCAGCGCCATCGACGCCGGCGGCGGCTTCCAGAACTACCCAGACGACTATGCGGTGATCGAGCAATTGGCCAAGGACCAACAGCTGACGGTGCGCATCGCCTACAACCTGTTCACGCAAAAGCCCAAGGAAGAACTCAGCGACTTCAAGCACTGGACCGGCAGCGTGACCCTGCACCAGGGCGACGATTACCTGCGCCACAACGGCGCAGGCGAGATGCTGGTGTTCTCGGCGGCGGATTTCGAAGACTTCCTTGAGCCACGCCCCGACCTGCCGTTGACCATGGAGCAGGAACTGGAACCGGTGGTGCGCCATTTGGTTGAGCAGCGCTGGCCGTTCCGGCTGCACGCCACGTACGACGAATCTATTTCGCGCATGCTCGATGTGTTCGAGAAGGTCAACCGCGACATCCCGTTCAATGGTCTGCCGTGGTTTTTCGACCACGCCGAAACCATTACGCCGAAAAATATCGAGCGCGTCCGGGCCTTGGGCGGTGGTATCGCGATCCAGGACCGCATGGCCTTCCAGGGCGAATATTTTGTCGAGCGCTATGGCGCCAAGGCCGCCGAAGCCACGCCACCGATCAAGCGCATGCTGGCCGAAGGTGTGCCGGTAGGGGCGGGCACCGACGCCACGCGGGTCTCGAGCTACAACCCATGGACTTCGCTGTACTGGATGGTCAGCGGCCGCACCGTCGGTGGCCTGGAGCTGCACGCCGAAGGCCTGCCGCGCCTCACCGCGCTGGAACTGTTCACCCACGGCAGCGCCTGGTTTTCCTCGGAGCAGGGCAAGAAGGGCCAGATCAAGGTCGGCCAGTTGGCGGATGTGGCGGCACTCTCGGCGGACTTCTTCAGTGTCGATGAAGAAGCCATCAAATGGATCGAGTCGGTACTGACCGTGGTCGGCGGCAAGGTGGTGTACGGCGCCGGCGACTTCGAAGATTTTGCACCACCTCAAGTACCGGTGCTGCCGGACTGGTCGCCGGTGGTCAAGGTGCCGGGGCACTGGCGCCCAGGTTCACCGGTGCAAGCCCAAGTGCACCACTGCAGCGGCCCATGCGGCGTGCACGTCCACAGCCATGAAAAAGCGCGGCTTTCCAGCGTACCGATCAGCGATTTCCAGGGTTTCTGGGGCGCGTTTGGTTGCTCGTGCTTTGCCTTCTGATTTTAAAAACACCCAAAGGAGTTCACCCATGACTTACAAGCGCTTGAACAAAGATGACGCCGTGGTATTGCTGGTCGATCACCAGACCGGCCTGATTTCCCTGGTGCAAGACTTCTCTCCGAACGAGTTCAAGAACAACGTGTTGGCTCTGGCCGACGTGGCCAAGTTCTTCAACCTGCCGACCATCCTCACCACCAGTTTTGAAAGTGGCCCTAACGGCCCGTTGGTTCCGGAACTCAAGGCACTGTTCCCGGACGCGCCTTACATTGCCCGCCCTGGCCAGATCAACGCGTGGGACAACGAAGATTTCGTCAAGGCGGTCAAGGCCACCGGCCGCAAGCAGATCATCATTGCCGGCGTGGTAACGGATGTGTGCGTCGCGTTCCCGACCCTGTGCGCCCTCGCTGAAGGTTTTGAGGTGTTCGTGGTGACCGACGCCTCGGGTACCTTCAACGAAACCGTGCAGCAAGCCGCCTGGGCACGTATGACGGCCGCCGGCGCGCAACTGGTGAACTGGTTCTCTGTCGCCTGTGAACTGCAAGTTGACTGGCGCAACGACATGGAAGGCCTGGCCAACCTGCTGTCGCCGCGCATTCCGAACTACCGTAACCTGATGAACAGCTACTCGGCGTTTACGGCCAAATAAGCGGCTGTTAAAGGGGTAGATCATCCCTGCAGGAGGGGGCAAGCCCCTCCTGCATTTGATTGTGTCGTAGCTGCTGACAGGCTATAAACCAGCCAAATGTCCACCGAGAAGCGACAATGAACCCCTTCGAAGACATGCGCCTGTTTTGCCAGGTCATGGAGTCCGGCAGCTTCACCGCCGCCGCCGAGCAATTGGGCTTGTCCAAACAATTCGTCAGCCGCCGCCTGATCCAGCTGGAAGATCGCCTGGGCGTACGCCTGCTCAACCGCTCCACGCGCCGATTGGACGTTACGCCACTGGGCCAGAGTTACTACGAATCGGCCTTGCGCCTGCTCGGCGAAGTCGAGCAGGTGGAGCAGGGCATTGCCGGCCAGAACAGCGAACCACGGGGCACGATCCGGCTCAGCGCGCCGTTGTCGTTTGCCATGGCCCACCTGGGCTGCCTGCTGCCGCAGTTCCTGCAACGCCACCCGCAGGTGTCGGTGGAAGTCGACTTGAGTGATCGCCCGGTGGACCTGATCGGCGAGGGCTACGACCTGGTCTTGCGCATCGGCACGCTGGAAGACTCGACCCTGATTGCCCGGCGCATCGCCAGCGTGCAGCGGGTGTATTGCGCCAGCCCCGACTACCTGGCCTTGCGCGGCACGCCGCTCAAGCCCGAAGACCTGGCTGATCATGACTGCCTGCCCTATGGCCATGGCCGCCAAGTGCAATGGCGCTTCAAAGGCAAGTTGCAGGCGCTCAATGTCAGTGGTCGCATGCGCGTGAACAATGGCGAGTTGCTGCGCGATACCGCAATCGCCGGGTTGGGCGTCACTTATTTGCCGACTTTTATTGTCGCCGAGGCCTTGAAAGACGGGCGTTTGGTAACCCTGCTGGACGACTTCGCCCCCGAGGCCTTGACCTTGTCGGCGGTGTACCCGCAGCACCGGCAAAGCTCAAGGCCAGTGCAGGCGTTGGTGGAGTTTTTGCGCGATCGCCTGGCCAGCGGCTGCTGATTCACTGACACAACACAAAACAAATGTGGGAGCGGGCTTGCTCGCGAATGCGGTGGGACAGCCAACACATGAATTGACTGATACACC
>NZ_CBFHAZ010000098.1:0-24646 GCF_965653655.1 Pseudomonas onubensis
CGGTGGATCAGCCAATGAGTCTGTTGACTGACACACCGCTTTCGCGAGCAAGCCCGCTCCCACATTTTTAGTACTGTGACTGCCGGGGAAGTCGCTGTGACAGCTCATCGAGCAGCTTTTGCTCGCGCTTGTCTTCAAGCGCCCGCGCTTCGTCGATATAACGCTGCACCAGCTTGCGCAAGCCTTCAACGCGGGCAAACGCCGCTTGCCAAGCCTCACGGGCTTTATCGAGGTTGTTCTGATGCCAGGCCAGGCTCTGGCGCTGCTGGCCCACGGCAGTTTCCAGCTGGTTGAGAAAGCCCTGGTAGCCCATCAGCCACTGGCCAGACACGCCCTTGCTGCCGCGCTCGATCCATTGCTGCTGGTACTCGCCGCGAAAACGCTCCAGGTCACCCAGTTTGCTTTCCGCCAGGCGCACCTGACCCTGGAAATAACCCAGGCGCTGCACGGCGGTTTTTTCGGCCTTTTCGGCCATGTCCACCACTGGGGCCAGGCGGGAAGAGCGGGTGCTGGCCATGACTTAACCGCCCGGCGCCGGGGCGAAGATCGAGCCCAGGTGCGCTTCGCTTTCGCCCATGCTGATCTTGTCGTTAAGGCCCTGGCGCAGGTAGCTCACCAGTTGCGGTTGTAGCGCGATGGCCAGGTCGGTTTCGCGATCACCACCGGCCACGTAGGCGCCGACGCTGATCAGGTCGCGGCTCTGCTGATAACGCGACCACAGTTGCTTGAAATGCTGCGCACGCGCCATGTGCTCGGGCGTGACCACCGCCGGCATTACCCGGCTGATCGAGGCTTCGATGTCGATGGCCGGGTAGTGCCCTTCCTCGGCCAACCGCCGCGACAGCACGATATGGCCGTCGAGCACGCCCCGCGCCGAGTCGGCAATCGGGTCTTGCTGGTCATCGCCTTCGGACAACACCGTGTAGAACGCGGTGATTGAACCGCCACCGGCCTCGGCATTACCGGCGCGCTCCACCAGTTTGGGCAGCTTGGCGAACACCGACGGCGGGTAACCTTTGGTGGCCGGCGGCTCGCCGATGGCCAGGGCGATTTCCCGCTGGGCCTGGGCAAAACGTGTGAGCGAGTCCATCAGCAGCAGGACATTCTTGCCCTTGTCACGAAAATATTCGGCGATGCGCGTGCAGTACATGGCGGCGCGCAGGCGCATCAGCGGCGCATCGTCGGCTGGGGATGCGACGACGACGGAGCGCTTGAGGCCCTCTTCACCGAGGCTGTGCTCGATGAACTCCTTAACTTCACGACCACGCTCGCCGATCAGCCCGACCACGATAATGTCGGCCTCGGTAAAACGCGTCATCATGCCCAGCAACACCGACTTACCTACGCCCGTACCGGCAAACAGGCCCAGGCGCTGGCCGCGACCGACCGTCAATAAACCGTTGATGCTGCGAATGCCCACGTCCAGCGGCACACTGATGGGGTTGCGGTTGAGCGGGTTGATGGTCGGGCCGTCCATCGGCACCCAGTCTTCGGCCTTCATGCCGCCCTTGCCGTCGAGTGCGCGGCCGGCGCCATCGAGCACACGGCCGAGCATGCTCATGCCCATGGGCAGGCGGCCGGTGTCGGCCAACGGCACCACGCGGGCGCCAGGGGCGATGCCCGCCAGGCTGCCGACCGGCATCAGGAAAATCTTGCTGCCGGAAAAGCCCATCACCTCGGCTTCGACCTGCACCGGGTGGTAGCTGTCGTCGTTGATCACCAGGCAGCGGCTGCCCATGGCGGCGCGCAGGCCTTCGGCTTCGAGGGTCAGGCCGACCATGCGCAGCAGGCGCCCTTCGAGGATCGGCTGGCCGGGCAACTCCGTGGCCTCGGCGTAGCTGCCCAAGCGCTTGGCGAAGCTGGTGCGATCAAGGCGCATCGGTAGCGTCCAGGTCCACACTCAGGTCCGGCTCGGCCGGGTGCAGGGCTTGTTCATGCAACTGATCAAACAGCTTGCCCATGATCTGGCTGATGCGCGTTTCCACCGTGGCATCGATGCGACTGTGTTCGGTCTCGACGCGGCAACCACCGGGCAACAACGCCGCGTCCTCGACGATGCGCCAGGTTTCTTCATGGCGCTCGCGCAGGGCTTTGACCTGTTCGAAATCCTGCGGGTTGATGTACAGGCGCACATTGCCCACGCCCAACGGCAACAGCTTGAGGGCTTCGCGCATGACGCTTTCGATATGGCTGGAATCGAGCACCAATTCACGCTGGATCACCTGGCGGGCGATGTGCTCGACCAGGCCGACCATGGCTTTTTCGATCTGCGTATCCTGCTCGGCAATCGGGTCGAACAGCGTGCCCATCAGCCGTTCCAGGCTGGCGAGTTTGACGCTGAGCGCCTCTTCGGCTTCCTGGCGCACCTTGAGGGTGGTGCTGCGAAAGCCGTCTTTTTCACCGGCGGCAAAGCCTTCGTTGTAGGCCTCCTGGCGGATGGCTTCCAACTCCTCAAGGGTCAGTGGCTGGACTTCATCCAGCGGCACTTCTTCCATTTCTACCGGGGTTTCAACCACCGGCTCAGGCTCAGGCTCCGGCACATGCGGATCGAAGCTGGGCAGCGACCAGATGTCGAACCCGCCGACATCCCGTGCGCGAATCAGATCGCTGGGCGTCTCATCTTTGTTCGACATGGGACGCGCCTTAGATCATTTCTTCGCCGCCCTTCCCGCCGAGAACGATTTCTCCGGCTTCGGCCATACGGCGGGCAATGGTGAGGATTTCTTTCTGCGCGGTTTCGACGTCGCTGACGCGCACCGGGCCTTTGGCTTCGAGGTCGTCGCGCAACAGTTCGGAAGCACGCTTGGACATGTTCTTGAAGATCTTCTCTTTGACGTTTTCGTCCGAGCCTTTGAGGGCCAGCACCAGCACGTCGGAGGAGACTTCGCGCAGCAACGCCTGGATGCCACGGTCGTCGACATCGGAGAGGTTGTTGAACACGAACATGAGGTCTTCGATCTGGCCGGACAGGGTGTCGTCGATCTCGCGGATCGAGTCCATCAACTGGCCTTCGACCGAGCTGTCGAGGAAGTTCATGATGTCGGCCGCACGCTTGATGCCACCCAAGGTGGTGCGCGAAGCATTCGAGTTGCCGGAGAACTGCTTCTCCAGAATCGTGTTGAGTTCTTTCAGGGCTGCCGGCTGCACGGTGTTCAGCGACGACACGCGCAGGATGATGTCCAGGCGCACTTTATGGTCGAAGTGGCCGAGCACTTCACCGGCCTGGTCCGGGTCGAGGTAAGCGACGACGATCGCCTGGATCTGCGGGTGCTCGTAGCGGATCACGTCGGCCACTGCGCGCGGTTCCATCCACTTGAGGCTGTCCAGGCCACTGGTGTTGCCGCCCAGCAGGATGCGGTCGATCAGGCCGTTGGCCTTGTCTTCGCCGAGAGCCGAGGTGAGCATCTTGCGGATATAGCTGTCGGAGCCGACGCCCAGGCTGGTCTGGTCGCCGACGATCTCGACGAACTCGCTCATCACCTGCTCGACCTGCTCACGGTGCACGTTGCGCATCTGCGCCATGGCCACGCCCACGCGCTGGACCTCTTTGGGCCCCATGTGGCGCAGCACTTGGGCGGCGTCGGTTTCACCCAGGGACAGCAGCAAAACTGCGGCTTTGTCGACCTTGGTGAGCTTGGCAACAGCGGCTCGATTATCACTCATCTGCGTTGATCCACTCTTTCACGACCTGGGCCACACGACCCGGGTCTTCTGCTACCAGGCTCTTGATTGCATTCAGCTGCGCGTCATAGCCTTCGCTCGGGCTTGGCAACAGAATGCTTTGCGGGCCGCCGAGGCTGACGCGGTCGTTGGCCAGTTCGCCGTCCAGGCCGCCCATGCCACCCAACTCAACATCGCCACCGGCCAGGGCCAGCTGTTTCTTGCCGTTGCCGGTGATGTTGTTGAGCACCGGACGCAGCACGCCGAATACCAGCACCAGAATGAACAACACACCCAGCACTTGTTTAACGATGTCCCAGAACCACGGCTGCGTGTAGAACGCAGGGTCGGCGATCACTTCGGCGCGCTCGGCGGAGAACGGCATGTTGATCACGCTGACGCTGTCTCCACGGCTGGCGTCGAAACCGACGGCGTCCTGCACCAGACGCGTGAAGCGCGCCAATTCATCGGTGCTCCACGGCGCACGGGTGACGGCGCCGTCAGCCGGGTTGACCTTGACCTGATCATCAACCACCACCGACACCGACAGGCGATTGATCTTGCCCTGCTGCTGCTTGGTGTGGCTGATGGAACGGTCGAGTTCGAAGTTCTTGGTCGACTGGTTACGCTTGTCCGCCGGGTACGGCGCGAGCATCGGCTGGCCGGTGGCCGGGTCCATGATCTGCTGGCCATTGGCGTCCAACAATGGCTGCCCAGGCTGGATCGCGCCAGCCGTAGCGGCTGCGCCACCCGTGGTTTGCGGCGCAGTCGCCGGTGCCGGTGGCTGGTTGCTCAGGGCACCCGGCACACCTTGCGGGCCATTGCTGGCGGTGCGCTGTTCGCTGGTGGACTGCTCGCTGCGCAGCGCCGGTTGGTCGGGGTTGAACTGTTCGGAGGTCGACTCGACCGCGCTGAAATCCACGTCGGCGGACACTTCAGCCTTGTAGCGGTCATTGCCCAACACCGGTTGCAGAATATTGTGCACGCGCTGGGTGAGCATGCTTTCCATGCGGCGGCTGTAGTCGAACTGTTTGCCGGCCTGGGTCAGCGCGGAGTTCTCGGCCTGGTCGGACAGCAGGTTGCCCTTCTGGTCGACCACGGTGATTTGCGACTTGCTCAATTCGGGAACGCTGGTGGCCACCAGATTGATGATCGCCAGTACCTGGCCAGGCTCCAGGGAGCGGCCGGAAAACAGTTCAACCAACACCGAAGCACTGGGCTTGCGTTCGTCACGCACGAACACCGAGCTTTTCGGGATCGCCAGGTGCACGCGGGCGCCCTTGACGTTGTTCAGGCTGCTGATGGTGCGCGCCAGTTCGCCTTCCAGGCCACGCCGATAACGGGTCGCCTCCATGAACTGGCTGGTGCCCAGGCCCTGGTCCTTGTCGAGGATTTCAAAACCGATATTGCTGTCGGACGGCGTGACACCGGCCGCAGCCAGCTTCATGCGCGCACGGGCCACGTCATCAGCCTTGACCAACAAAGCGCCGGAGTTGGGCTCTACTGTGTAGGCGATGTCGGCGGCGGCCAGGGTTTCCATGATCTGCTTGGAATCCATGCCCGCCAGGCTGCCGTACAGCGGGCGGTAATCGGGTTGTTGCGACCACAACACCACGGCAAAACCAATCGCCACGCTGGCAGCCAGGCCGACCATCAGGCCCACCTGCCGCAGCATGGTCATTTCCGAGAGGTTTTCCAGGAACGACAGGCCAAACAACGGCGGCTTGCCGTCTGCCTTGGCGGGTACGTTGTCGGAGACTGCTTCTGCCATGACTTAAATCTCGTCCTTAAACCGGCATCTGCATGATGTCTTGATAAGCCTGAACCAGCTTGTTACGCACTTGGGTCAAGGCTTGAAATGAAACGCTGGCCTTTTGCGAAGCGACCATCACATCGGTGAGGTCCACGCCGCTCTTGCCGATCTCGAAGGCGGTGGCCAACTGATTGGAGGCTTGCTGGGTGTCGCTGACTTTGTTGATTGCCTGACCGAGCATGTCGGCAAAACTGCTTTGGCCCAATTCCGGCGCTGGCGCGACGGATTTCGGTTGAGCCATGGCATCCATTTGCATGGAGCGCATATCCAACATCAACCGATTGAACTCAATACCCTGGCTCATGACCTTCTCTCTCCGACGACCCGCAATTTTTTGACACTACGCAGCAATTACCAGGGAGGTAGCAACAAGGGTGCCAGCTCTGTAGCAACTCGTAAGAAAAGGCGACAAACCTTGTCGACCTTGTTACCGGTCAGGTGGCGAAAAGATAGGCTTCCACGTCCATCCCGGCGTCGCGCATCTGCGCCAGCTTGTAACGCAGGGTGCGCGGGCTGATGCCCAGGCGCTCAGCGGCCTCTTTGCGACGGCCGCGCTCGGCACGCAAGGTGTCGATGATCATCTGGAATTCGCGGCGACGCAGGTCGTCGCCCAGGGCACCGCCGGACTCGGTTTCGGCAGCCGCCACGGGTGCGGGCGCCAGGCTCGGCAACGGCGCACTGCCACTGCCCATGGCCAGGCAGAAGTCTTGCGGCTGGATCAACCCGCCCTGCTGCAAAATCAGCGCGCGCTGGATGGCGTTGTCCAATTCGCGCACATTGCCCGGCCATGGGTAGCTGATCAGGCAAGCCTGGGCCTCAGCCGACAACCGCGCCTGGGCGTGCTTCATTTTTTTGACGTGGTTGTTCAGCAGGCGCTCGGCCAGCGGAATGATATCCGCCGGGCGCTCACGCAACGGGCGCCAGGCCAGCGGAAACACCGAGAGCCGGTAGAACAAGTCTTCACGGAAGCGCCCCGCCGCCACTTCGCCCGCCAAGTCGCGGTTGGTGGTGGCAACCACGCGGATATCCAGCTGGATCGGCTTGCGCGCGCCGACGCGCTCCACCTCACGCTCCTGCAACACTCGCAGCAGCTTGGCTTGCAGGCCCAGGGGCATTTCCGAGATTTCGTCGAGCAGGATGGTGCCGCCGTCGGCCTGTTCGAACTTGCCGGCCTGGGCCGCGATGGCGCCGGTGAACGAACCTTTTTCATGGCCGAACAAAGTGGCTTCGAGCATGTTGTCGGGGATGGCCGCGCAATTGATCGCGATAAAGGGTTGTTTGGCACGGCTCGATTGCTGATGGATATACCGCGCCAGCACTTCTTTACCGGTGCCGGACTCGCCGGAGATCAGTACGGTGGAATCGCTACGCGCCACACGCGCTGCCAGTTCCAGCAACTGTGCGCTGGCCGGCTCAAAGGCAATCGGGCCTTCGCCTTCGGCATTCGAAACCACGCCGAGTGCATGCCGGGCAACCAGTTCGATCAGGGCTTTGGGCTCAAAGGGTTTGACCAGATAATCCGCCGCGCCCTGGCGCATGGCGTCCACCGCCCGCTCCACGGCGCCATGGGCGGTCATCAGCAGCACCGGCAGTTGTGGCTGGCGCGCGCGCAGCAGGCCGAGCAACTGGTGGCCGTCCATGCCGGGCATGTTGACGTCACTGACCACCAGGCTGAAAGATTCCTGCTCGACCGCCTCCAAGGCTTCCTCGGCAGAACCGACCGCCCGGTAGTCATGGCCCGCCAACAGCAGCGTGTCAGCCAATGCTTCACGCAGGGCGCGATCGTCTTCGACCAGTAAAACCTTGATAGCCATAGTCCTTTTACTCCGCGCTTGCCGCGCTGGAAAACAGCGGCAAGGTCATCAATGCACAGGTGCCACGCCCCAACCGGGAGTGCAGCTGCAATTCTCCCTGATGCGCACGTGCCACTGCCTTGACCACGGTCAGCCCGAGGCCGGTGCCGTTGGTCTTGGTGGTAAAAAATGGTTCGCCCAGGCGTTGCAGCACTAACGGTTCGATGCCGCTGCCGCTGTCGCTGATACACAGGCGCAAGGTTTGCTCGCGGGTGTACAGGTGAACTTTGAGCCGCGCACCGGGGCCGCTTGCCTGGGTGGCGTTTTCGATCAGGTTGAGCAAGGCGCCGACCAGGGTGTCGCGGTTGCACAGCAACTCGCCAAGATGGCTGTCGCACTGCCAGCGTACATTGGCATCCTGGATATGGGTGGCGGCCGCCGCTTGCAGCGACTGCATCAACACAGCGGGCGTAACGCGGTCGGTCAGCGGCAATTCGCCGCGGGCGAACACCAGCATGTCGCGCACCTGGTGCTCCAACTCATGCAAGCGCTCTTTGAGGCGGCCAGCAAAACGTTGGTGGGTGGCGGCCGGCAATTGCTCATCAGTCAAATGACTGGCGTAGATCAACGCCGCCGACAGCGGCGTGCGGATCTGATGCGCCAAAGAAGCGACCATCCGCCCCAATGACGACAAGCGTTCATGGCGCGCCAACTGGTCTTGCAGGTGACGGGTTTCTGTCAGGTCGTTGAGCAACACCAACTGGCCGGGCTCGGCGTCCAGGGAACGGGTGGCGATGGACAGGCGACGACCGTCCTTGAGGGAGATTTCGTGGCCGTCGTCTTCACGCGGGGCGAAGCAACGGGCGATGACTTCGCGCCACAACTCGCCTTCCAGCGGCAGGCCGAGCATGTCGACGGCAGCCGGGTTGGCTTCGCGCACACGGCCCTGGTCATCAATGACGATCACGCCACCGGGCAACAGCGACAGCAGGTTTTGCAGACGGTTGGCCAGGCGCTCTTTCTCGGCCAGCTCTTGCATACGCTGGGCGCTGACCACCGCCAGTTCGCCTTTAAGCTCGGAAACCCGCGCCTCCAGCAAGCTGTAAGAGTCAGTCAGTTGGCTCGACATCTGGTTGAACAGCGAAAACGCCTGTTCCAGGCCATGTCGGCTGAGCTGCTCGGCGGTCGGGACAGGCCCCTGAGCATCAGGGACCAAAGAATGTTGGGCGGCGTGGGGCATCATGCTCTCTCGCTTGGCTGACCGTCAGTTAAACGGAACGTTGCGAGGGCTGTAGCAATACCCGTGCCGAAAAAAAACTACTGATATTTCAGTAGTTTAAAAAACAGGCGTCAATCATCCGCCTGTTCATCACCTTCCCGGCGGCTCATACCGTACTTGCGCATCTTCTCCACCAGGGTGGTTCGACGGATGCGCAGGCGTTCGGCGGCGCGGGCAACAATGCCGTTGGCATCATCCAGCGCCTGCTGGATCAGGCCTTGTTCGAGGCTACCGAGGTAGTCCTTCAAGTCCAGGCCTTCAGGCGGCAGCATGGCGGTGGAGCCGAAGTCCGGTGTGTGGCCGTTGATGGCCACGCGCTCTTCGAGGTCGGTGCGCAGGCTGTCGACCAGTTGCTCGTCTTCGTCGTCGACGTAACGGAATTTCTTTGGCAACTCGACCACGCCGATCACACCGTAGGGGTGCATGATCGCCATGCGCTCCACCAGGTTGGCCAGCTCACGTACGTTGCCCGGCCAGCCGTGACGGCACAGGGACATGATCGCCGCGGAGTTGAAGCGGATCGAACCGCGCTTTTCGTGCTCCATGCGCGAGATCAACTCGTTCATCAGCAACGGGATGTCTTCCACGCGCTCGCGCAGCGGGGCCATTTCGATAGGGAATACGTTGAGGCGGTAGTACAGGTCTTCGCGGAAGCTGCCGACCTCGATCATGCTTTCGAGGTTCTTGTGGGTGGCGGCGATGATGCGCACGTCGACGCTCTGGGTCTTGTTGCTGCCCACGCGCTCGAAGGTGCGCTCCTGCAATACGCGCAGCAGCTTGACCTGCATCGGCAGCGGCATGTCGCCGATTTCGTCGAGGAACAAGGTGCCGCCGTTGGCCAGCTCAAAACGCCCGGCACGGCTGGTGATCGCCCCGGTAAAGGCGCCCTTCTCGTGGCCGAACAGTTCGCTTTCGAGCAGCTCTGCCGGGATCGCCCCGCAGTTGACCGGCACGAATGGCCCGTCGCGGCGCTTGGAGTGATAGTGCAGGTTGCGGGCGACCACTTCCTTGCCGGTGCCGGATTCGCCAAGGATCAGCACGCTGGCGTCGGTGTCGGCGACTTGCTGCATCATCTGGCGCACGTGCTGGATCGCACGGCTGGTGCCGACGAGGCTGCGGAACAGGTTGGGTTCACGGTGACGGCCGCGCTCGCGGGCCTGGTCGTACATCTCGCGATAGACCTGGGCACGGTGCAGCGAATCAAGCAATTTGCTGTAGCTGGGCGGCATTTCCAGGGTGGAAAGCACGCGGCGGCGCTGGTCTTCCGGCAGGTCCACGGAAGAAATATCGCCCATCAGCAACACCGGAAGGAACTCATCCCAGGTCGACAGTGTCTTTAACAGGCCCAAAACGGCGCCAGGAGCGTTCACCGTCCCGATCAGCACACAAATGACTTCACGGCTCGATGACAAAGAGCTGACCGCCTGCTGCCAGTCATGGCTGCCGCAGGGTAAATTTTCTTCACCGAGAAAATTTAAAATCACCGCTAAATCGCGGCGGCGGACGCTATCGTCATCAATCAGCAGAATTTTGGTTTCACGCCACATGCAATAGCAACTTCCCTAGTAAAAC
Source organism: Pseudomonas onubensis (assembly GCF_965653655.1). Taxonomy (NCBI): domain Bacteria; kingdom Pseudomonadati; phylum Pseudomonadota; class Gammaproteobacteria; order Pseudomonadales; family Pseudomonadaceae; genus Pseudomonas; species Pseudomonas onubensis. The sequence continues at coordinate 10,118 of NZ_CBFHAZ010000098.1, forward strand.
TTCCTGCCCCAGAGTGAGGGCAATCGAGACGCCTGTAAGACTTCTTACCTTACTGACGCCTGAAATCTGAAAACAGCACTAGTTAAGTCAAAAATGCGAGCACAGTCAAATATATGACGCGCCGTTCGGATTAACTGAGCCAGTTCAGCCGAACAGATGGTAAACCTTTGACGCACTTTGCGCGCGGTTGATCTGCGACATCTCTTCGAAAATCGCCTGGCGTTCGCCGGTCGTCACTTCCAGCAACTGCTGATACACCGCCAGCAAACTCTCAAGCTTCTCCCGCAGCGCATCCTCGTCCACCGGCGCGTTATTGAGCACCTCGTCGATGACCGCGCGGCACCCCATGTCCAGTTCGCCGATGGCGTCCCAGTTACGTTGCGCCAATGCATCGACCAAGGCTTCGCGGGTCTCGTCAATCCGTTGCAGGGCGTGGCTCATGACATCATCCTCAGGCCAAAGGCCTACAGTGTTGCAATACCGTCCCAGCCTTCCTTGAGCGTAATCATCAGGCCGGCTACTTCGTCGATCATGCTGACATCGCTCTTGCTGTTGGCTTCAAGCAGGCGCGTGGTCATGTAGGCATACAGGTTATCGAGTTGCTGCAACGCGGCCGGATCTTCGGTTTTTTCCGGGTTCAGGCCGTCACGCAAGCCGATCAGGATGTCGATCGCCTTGCCCAGCAGCAAACCCTTTTGCGCGATATCACCACGAGCCATGGCGCCCTTGGCCTGAGCCATGCGGTCCAGCGCGCCTTCCATCAGCATCTGCACCAGACGGTGTGGGCTGGCTTCGGAGATCTGGGCATGGGAATTGACCTTCTGGTATTGGCGAAGGGCTCTCATGGGATTCATGTTTCTACCTCGTGACAGGCAACAGCAAAATTAAGATGGGCTCTGACTAATATGTCGACGCGATGACAGAAAACTTTAACCCGACGATCTGCTGAAAGCCCTGCCCGGCGCAGGATCACCGGGCGGCTTCAGCCGGCATCAACTGTCCGAATTCGACTTGTTCAGCGCGTTGAGCGTGGTCATGACACTGGAACGCTGGCTGGTGAGCTGGGCGACCAGATTGTTCATGGTGGTGTACTTGGCGGTCAGGCTGGTTTTGAGGGCGGCCATGCGCGCGGTCAGGGTGTCCTGCTGGTTTTGCAGGTCCTTGAGGTTATTCGACAGCGTGGTCGAACGCGTGGCCAGCACACCGGTGTTGCTCAGCGCATAGCTGTCAGTCGCGGTTTTCATGCGCGCCAGCAGGCCATTGTCACCGTTGAAAATGCCGCCGATATCGGTGGGGTTGGTGGCGATGGCGGCACTGAACAGTTTGTCATCAATGCTCAACTTGCCAGTGCCCGAGTCCGTATTTACACCAAATTGGGCGAGGGACTTCAACGTACCCGTGCCTGCCAATGCGTTCATCTGCGCGCGCAGAGCCGACTGCAACGTGCGCATAGTGGCATCGCCCGTCAGCGCAGAAGACGTGGTGGAACCATCCGGGTTGCTGGTGACCTTGGTCTCGTTGCCGATCGCCGTCATCAGGGCGTTATAGGTATCGACAAACCCCTTAACCGAACTCTTGAGCGTGTCGTTGCTGCGCGAAACCGTGATGGTCGACGCCACGCGCGTAACACCATCAGGCAACGCGCCCGTGACGCCGGCAGGCAGAGGCGACAAAGCCGTCAGCTTGATACTCACGCCACTGATCGCGTCGCTCAGGGTGTTGCTCTTGGACTCCTGGGGAGTGCCGTCAATGGTGTACTTCGCATTCGCCGGTGGGCTCACCACCGAGGTGCCCACTTCCAGGCCGGAGTTGCCGCCAATGGTAATGTCGGTGCCGACGCCGGTATTGGTCGATGTCATGACCAGACGGGAACCGGTGGCGTCAGTCAGGATGTTGGCACTCAGGCCGACACTGCTGTATTGGGCGTTGATCGAGTCACGCACTTGCTGCAACGTCGCACCCGGCGGCACGCTCACACCATAACTCTGACCCGACTGGGAAATTTCCAGGGTGGTCGAGGTATTGCCAGTATTGACGACCGTCTTTGCACCACCGGCATACGTCTGCGTCGCCACTTTCGAAGCAGTCGCCAGCTGGTTGACTATCAGCTGATAACTGCCCGCAGAGGCACCGGCGCCGAGGGTGACAGTCGATACGTTGGCGTCTGAGGCAGTCGCCGTCAGGCCACCGATACTGGCGTCCTTGGCCATGTTGTCCATCGCACCGCGAAACGCGTCCAGCGCCGCTTGAATCTTGCCGATCGAGGACAGTTGGGCAGTCGACGTTTGCGTCTGCTTGTTGATCTGCGACTGCTTGGGTGCTTGCTCAGCATTCACCAAGGCCGTAACGATCGACTCGGTATTAATCCCCGTAACCGGGCCGCTTACCGTGATATCACCCATGACACTTCTCCTGATCGGGGCTGGCGCTTTATTGACGGACGACGCCTCAAGCAGCTACAGCAACAAAATTCATGCCAGCTCAGACTTTCGCGTCAAACAACACGTTGCTGGCGTCGTGAAGGCTTTGTGCGAGTTTCAACGCAGTTTCCGACGGGATCTGACGAATGACTTCGCCACTGTCGGTTGCAATCACCTTGACCACCACCTGATGGGTGGAGTCATCAATGGAAAATTCCAGGTTGCGCTGGGCAGCCTGAACGAATTTGCGAATATCCGTAACGGCCTGTTCAAGGTCGGACGGTTTCGAGTCTTGCTGGGGTTGAACCGTGGCCACCGTGGGGTCGACCCTGGTTTTGTGCAGGTCGTTGTTCACGGGGGCAGGCGCGTTTTGCGGCACCGCTGCCGGATAAGACAGGTTCAGCTTCACACTCATGTCCATGCCCAATCTCCTCATCACGCAAAAGACAAAAGGGCACGTAAACGCGCCCTTCCGTCATTCATCTGCCGATGGCTATTACTGAAGCAGCTTCAGTACAGCGGATGGCAGTTGGTTGGCCTGGGACAGGATCGCAGTGGAAGCCTGTTGCAGGGTTTGTTGCTTGGTCAACTGAGCAGTTTCAGCAGCGTAGTCAACGTCCTGGATCTGACCGCGAGCGGCGCTGGAGTTGTCGGAGATGCTCTGCAGGTTGGCAACAGTGTTGTCGAAACGGTTTTGTACAGCACCGAGACCGGCACGCTGGGAGTCGATGTCGGAGATCGCCTGAGTGATCACGTCGATCGAGTTCTGTGCGTTGGCAGCAGTGGTGATGTCAGTGTTGTTGACGGTGGTTTTGGTGGAGTTGGCAGCAGTACCAGCGGCTGCGAACAGACCGGTCACACCTGCACCGCTCAGCGAGTAGCTGCTGGAGGAGTTCAGGGAAACGGCGCCAGTGGCGATGATCGGACCTGCGTCCAGAGCAACGGCAGTACCAGCAACACCAGAACCATCCAGAGTAGCAACCTTGATGCCCGCAACTGCGCCAGCGTCGCCAGCGTTGAAGGTCAGGTTCTCACCGGTATCGGACTTGACCGACAGCGCTTGAGTGGTCGAGTCGTAGTTAACGGTGATGCCCAGCTTGGCAGCGTTGGACTTCAGTTGGTCAGCCAGGTCAGAAGCTTTGACCACGCCAGTGAACTGAACCGCAGCACCGCTACCGACTTGCAGGGTGAAGTTGGCGCTGGCTGGAGTTGCAGCAGCGATGGCAGTGGAGTCAATGGTGAACTGGGCAACAGTGCTGGCAGTAGCAGCCAGGCCGCCTACAGCGCCGTTCATTTGCGCAGCGATCTGCCCGGCCGAAGCACCGGCAGCGATGGTCAGGCTCTTGGACTGGCCGCCACCGGTAACGGTGAGTGCGCCGCCGGCAACGCCTGTTGCGCTTGGAGCAACGCCTTGGGATTTCAGCTGCTGCGAACCAATGTTGTTGGCTGCAACGTTACCGATGCTCATGTCGATGGTCTGGTTGGCGTTGGCGCCGACCTGGAACGAAGTGGTACCGAAAGAACCGTCCAGCAGGTTCTTGCCACCGAAAGTAGTGGTGGTAGCGATACGGGTCAATTCAGCAGTCAGTGCTGCGTATTGAGCCTGGTTCGACTTACGGTCGTCAGCGCTTGGCGAGCCGTTGGCGGATTGCAGAGCCAGGGTACGCATGCTTTGCAGGATGTTGGTGGACTGCTGCATTGCGCCTTCAGCGGTCTGAGCAATCGAGCTGCCGTCGTTGGCGTTCTTGATTGCAACGCCCAGGCCGTTGATCTGGCTGGTCAGACGGTTGGAGATTTGCAGGCCGGCCGCATCGTCTTTGGCGCTGTTGATACGCAGGCCGGAGGACAGACGCTGCATGGAAGTTTGCAGGGCGCCGGAAGCCTTGTTCAGGTTGTTCTGAACGTTCAACGAAGCAAGGTTAGTGTTTACTGTTAAAGCCATGACGAAATCCTCGTGGGTGGTGTACTGCGGCTTCCGGCCCTGGCAACCGCCGGGTGTGGCCTAGAGAACCTTCGTAATAGTTATCGTCGTGAAAGCAGGTTGCTTGAGGACTTTTTTGATTTTTTTTACTAGCACGGGGCCACCCTTTGTAATTCAAGGGCTTAAAGCGGCTGGAAAGTCCTGAATTCATGGGCCGCTGACATCTTTGGGGCTGCTGCGCAGCCCAACGCGGGGCAAGCCCGCTCGCCACAATAAAAAACGCCCAGGCTTTTTGAGCCTGGGCGTTTTTTATGCAGCCTATTGAAGCGTTACGGGCGATAGAGAATCGCCGACCCCCACGACAGGCCCACGCCGAAACCGCTGATGGCAACGCGCTTCCAGTCGGCGTCCATCATGTGCTTTTCCAGCAGCAACGGAATGCTCGACGACACGGTGTTGCCAGTCTCGACCATGTCCTTGATGAACTTCTCTACCGGAGCCTCTTCGAAACGCCGCGCAACCGCGTCGACAATCGCCGCACTGCCCTGGTGGATGCAGAATGCGTCGATTTCGTCGGCTTTGAGGTCCGACTCATTGAGCAGCTCGTGCAAATGCGCCGGCACCTTGAGCAAGGCGAAGTTGAACACTTGACGGCCGTTCATGAAAAACACGCCATCACTCACCTTCAAATGCGGCGCGCCGGAACCGTCGGTGCCGAACTTGGACTTGCCCAACAACCACGGCGCGTCTTCGCCCATCCAGGTGGCGGTGGCGGCATCACCAAACAGCATGGTGGTGTTGCGATCTTCAGGGTCGACGATCTTCGAATACGGGTCGGCGGTGATCAGCAGGCCGTTTTTCAGGCCGGTGGCTTCCATGAAGCCCTTCATCGCGTAGATGCCGTAGACATAACCCGAGCAGCCCAAGGAGATATCAAACGCTGCCACGTGGGTGGGCAGGCCCAATTTGTCCTGGACGATGGCGGCCGTGTGCGGCAAGCCTTCTTCATCGCCGTTCTGGGTCACGACGATCACAGCGTCGATGGATTCGCGCTTCAATTCAGGGTTGGCAGCAAACAAGGCGTTGACCGCTTCGACGCACAGGTCGGAGGTTTCCTGCGCAGCATCCTTGCGCGGCAGGAACGCCGAACCGATCTTGCCGATGATGAATTCTTCATCCTTGGCGAACTTGGCACCCTGGGCGTAGTTATCGATCCCGTCTGCCGGCACGTAACTGGCGATGCTTTTTATGCCAATCATTGTGGCTTCCCAATACTAAATAGCTGGATAACACCCCTCGGACCGAGCCGGGAGCGCTGACAATAAAGGGGATAACCCCGTAAAAATATCGCTGAAAGCCGCCGCGTAAAGACTCGCAAGCGACTTATCCTTTTCACACGATACAGTGAAGATGCGCTTTATGACTCACAGGTCACTCAATTTTGTGCGCTTTATGCAAAACCCGGCAACATTCCCGGCACCAGAAACGACAACGGCCCCCCCTGTTGCCAGGGTGGGCCGCATGTCTTGCCGCCGATTACATGCGGCTGAACAGGCTCAACTGGGAGATTTTCACAAAGGCCAGTTGCGAGGCTTGCAGCATGGTCTGCTGCAAAGTCAGGTCAATGGCGGCCTGCCCCATATCGACGTTGGCCAATGACGACATGGTCGAGGTGTTGGCCAGGCCCAGGCTGGTGTTTTCCTGACCTTGGATATCCATGGCGTTCTGGCGCGCACCGATGGAGCCACGGACCTGGTCGATCTGCGCCGACGCGTTAGTCAGGTTGCCGATCGTGGTATTGAGCACATCCTTGAGCTTGTTCATGGCAACCGGGTCGCCATCGGCTGGGGTTTCCAGCGCCTTGCGCAGTTGGCCCAGGGTGTCCAGGGCGTTCATATTCTTGTTGCTGGTGGCAGCGAGGGAGAACTGATCACCGGCACCTGGCGTGCCGCTCACATCAAAGGTCACGCCAGCCGCCGTGATCGACGTCGCGCCGGTGGCCATGGTGCCTGTGGCAATCGACTTGCTGTTGGCGCTGTAGGGCTGGGCATAGACCTCGTAGGCATTGCCGCTGGTGAACTTGATCACCGCCCCCGAGTTGGGAAAGGTACTGGCGTAGGCCGCCTGATCCGTGACGCGGCCACTGGTCAACTGCGCCGTGGAGGGGTTGCTTGCCGTACGCGAGCTGCTGAACGTGTCGGGTTTGCTTTCCAGCGTAAACGACTTGCCTGCCACCAACGCATCCGAGGCCGGGCCCGAGGCAACATCCGCTCCGAGGTTCAGGCTGATGTCAAATTTGACCCCGCGCAGGTTGACGCTGGACGCGCCCTCCTTGGTGGAGTCAAACGTGCCATTACCGGTGATCTCAGAGGTAACGTCGTTACCGTCCTTGTCGCTCACGCTGTATTGAGTGCTACTGGAGAAGGTCAGCTTATACGGTTGACCATCGGCAAAACTCTTGGTGTACGCCGTGCCGGAAGTAACCAGGCCTGCCGAGATCGCGACTTTGCCGTCATTGACCGCCGGCGGCAAAATCGAGGTTTGCGTGCGACCGGTGTTGGATGAGCTTTCCAGCAAGGTCTTGCCGGTATCGCCCATGGCAATCGTCAGGTTGCTCGATACCTGCAGGCTCAGCGGCGTTTCGTCACCTTGGTAGGTATAGGTGCCATCGTTGTTGCGGCTGTAAGGCGGTGTATCGGTCTTGGCCCCAGAGAACATGTAGTTACCACTGGCGTCCTTAGTATTGAGCAAGCCCAATACCTGGTCTTCAAGCGCGCCGACCTGGGCCGCGAGCGCCTTGCGATCATCGTTGCTGAGCTTGAGGTTACCGGCCTGCAATGCCAGGCCCTGTGCGGCGCCCAAGGCGATATCGATGCTCCCCAACACGCTTTCTTCATTATTCAGCGAGTTCTGCAAGGTCGTGATGTTGCCGCTGTACTGCCCCAGCATGTCTTTCTGCTGTTGCAACATCAGCAACTGGGCGGCGGCCACCGGGTCATCGGCAGCGGTTTGCACGCGCACACCGGAACTCGCCTGGTCCTGGGCCTTGACCACACCGGAATAGTTGTCCTGATACTTGCTGGAGCTGGTGTCGAAATACTGCTGTGTAGAGATACGCATCGTTCCAGACTCCTTTAAAGGGCGTTGATCAGTGTGCTGAAGGTTTCTTGCGCGGCCTTGATGATCTGCGACGACGCGGTGTAGTACTGCTGGAACTTGATCATGTCGCCCGCTTCCTCGTCCAGGTTGACCTGGGACACCGAGTTGCTGGCGGCCTTGTTCGCCGCCAGCAAGGCGCCGGTGGCGGTGCTGTCGGTGTTGGCCTGGGCGGCCTTGGAGCCGACTTGGGACACCAACCGGCTGTTGGCGCTGACCAGGCTGACGCCCGCATTGCCGTCCACCGCGCCCACCGTAGCCTTGGTCTGCAACCCCAGCAGTTCCTGGGCATTACGGCCATCAGAGCTGGCGCCGCTGTTGAATGAAAAGGTGGTGCTGTCACCGTTGGCCGGCGAACCGGACACGGTGGTGTCAAAGCTGAAGCTTTTGCCGGGGATCAACGCACCGCTGGCATCGCGCATCGGCACATTCACGCTGACCTTGTTGCCTTGCCCCGGAATGATGGTGCCGGTGCCGATCGAGTTGCCTTGGGCATCACTGATCGAATAGGACTGGGTGCCGTCCGCCGCAGGTTTGCCGAACACCATTTTCACCGGCATCGAGTTTTCGATCCCGGTGCGCAATTGCGCGGTCGCGGCGCCGCCGTCGATATCGATCGGCACGGTCAAGGTCGGCTGGGTGAACGCGCCAGTGCCGGTGTTGGTCTTGCTGGCATTGCCGGCCAAGGGCGCGGCGAAGGCGAGTTTGTTCGGGTCTTTGAGGTCGACACTGATGCCGCTGGCGCCATTGGCCGTCGGGCTGACCTTGAAGCTGTCACCGGCCGCCACCGGCCCCTTGCCGTTCAAGGCCAGGGTGAAGCCATCAATCACTGGCGGCGGCGTGGTGGTGGTGTCGAACGAGCCCATGGCTTTGCCGTCGGAGCGCACCACGTTGTACTGGTTGCCGCTGGTGAACGTCACCTTGTAGTCGAAGGTCGACAGCTTGCTGCTGTCGGCGATCGTCACGTTCAGGTTGCCCGAGCCTGCGCTGTTACCGGCGGCCGCCTGGCTGCGCTGGGAAATCGCCGCAGCGCTGTTGATGTCGCCAAACAGCGAGGAACCGAAATCGCTGTTCAGGTCCAGGCCCTGGCCCAACTGGCTGTTAACGCTGTCGGCGGTGGCAATCGCGATGCGCCCCAGGTCGTTGATGGCCGGCATCAGCGCATCGCTGCGATAACGCAACAGGCCGCCGATACTGCCACCACTGACCACACTGCCGATGTCCATCGGCGTGTCGCCCATGTTCAGCTGGATGGTGTACTGGCTGTTATCGTTCTTGCTCGGCACCGCCGAAATGGTATTGGCAATGCTGCCTTCTACCAGCGATTGGCCGGTGCCGGTGGTGATGCTGAACTGGCCGTTCTTCTCGGTGGCCGTCACGCCGATCAGCTCATTGAGCGAACGCACTGCCTCATTGCGCGCATCCAGCAGGTTGGCCGGCGCACTGGTCGAAGACCCCTGGGCCGTCGAAATTTGACTGTTGAGCGAGGCAATCGACGAGGTCAGTTTGTTGACTTGATCGCTCATGGTCGACAGCTGGCCGTTGATGCTTTCTTTCTGCTGGGTCAACTGCGTGGAAATCGCGTTGAAGCGGTTGCTCAAGGTCTGGGCATTGGTGATCAGCAACTGCCGCGCAGACACATCGCTGGGCGTGGCTGCGGCGTTCTGCAAAGAAGCAAAAAACGCGCTGAGCACGGCCGACATACCCGTGGACTTGTCCGACAGGGTCTTGTCGATCGCTGCCGCCTGGCCCGCATAGGCGTTGGCATCGCTGTTCAGCGCGGTGCTGCTCTGGTAGGCCGCGCCCAAAAAGTCGTTATAAATGCGGCGCACATCCGCGAGCGTTGTGCCACTGCCGATAAACACGCCGCCATACTGGTTATTGGCGCTGGCGTTCTGGGTGGTCTGCTGGCGCGAGTATCCCGGGGTATTGACGTTGGCAATGTTGTTACTCAAGACCGACAACGAGCCTTGAGCGGCATTGAGTCCTGACATCCCGATACTGAGCAAACTCATGGTTCAGACCTTATAAATGTGTGGTTGCGCCAGCGGCAGCGAAATTCTGGTAACTGTTCATCGTTTTGGCGATCTGCGAAATCTTGCTGGCGTAGTCCGGGTCGGTTGCATATCCGGCTTTTTGCAACTCGCGTACAAACTGTTCCGGGTTGTCGGCTGATTTCACGACTTCTTTATAGCGATCATTGCTTTGCAGCAATGTCACGAGGTCGTGGAAGCTGTCCTGGTAGGAGTTATAGGAGCGAAATTGCGCCGTTTCCTTGACCATCGACCCATCACGAAACTCGCTGGTGATTGCACGCGCCTGGCCGCCCTGCCAGCTCTGCCCGGCCTTGATGCCGAACAGGTTGTGGCTGCTGCTGCCGTCCTCGGCGCGCATCACCGATTTGCCCCAACCGGTTTCCAGCGCGGCCTGGGCCACCAGGTACTTGGGGTCGACGCCGATACGCGCGGCAGCGGCCTTGGCCATCGGCAGCATGGTGGCGACAAACTCATCCTGCGAGCTGAAGGCTTTTTTCGCCGGCGCCAGCGGCGGCTGTGCAATCGCGCGGCCATAAACCTGCATGCGCCCGCTCGGCACGGCAAAGTTGCGCGCAGTGCTGTTGACCACATTATCGGTGGCGGCGCTGTTACGCAGTGGCGCACTCGTGGCTTGCGTGGCTGGCTGAGTGCTTGGCACGATACCGGCCAGCAGGCGGTCGGTCAGCTTGCTCGGCAACGCCATGCGGCGCTGGTTCATCAGTTCCATGTCGTTAGTGTGCGCGCTGGCGCCTTGCGGCTCTGCAACGCGGTAAGCCCACAACGGCCGCTGGCCATTGGAGCGGCCCAACGGGCCATTCGCCTGGGTGCCCGCTGCGATCTCAGTTGGCACATCGACCTTCTTGGCCTTGACCGGTTCGGCCGCCGCCGGGCCTTGCAAGGTGGAGGATTGCGCCTCAACCGGCTTGTTCTTCTGCATCTGGCGCATCAGCACGTCAGCCAGACCGATGCCACCGCCTTCGCGGGACATCGAGACCGCCAACTGCTGGTCGTACATTTCCTGGTACTGCTTGGCAGCCGGCGTGTTCAGCGGGTTGTCCTTGCCCAGCGCTTCGGTGGCCGAGCGCATCGACTTGAGCATCTCGCTCAGGAACAGCGACTCGAACTCCTGCGCCACTTTGCGCATGTTGCCTTCGCTGTTCTTGTCGGCGCCGACCTTGAGCTGGTTCAGCCGGTTGAGGTCGGAGTAAGACCCCGAATCCGCCGTGCTGGTGAACCCGCTTTTGTGCATATCCATGGCCATGGCCTTAGATCACGATCAGGTCGGCTTGCAAGGCGCCGGCCTGTTTCAAAGCTTCGAGAATTGCCATCAAGTCGCCAGGCGCTGCGCCCACCTGGTTCACCGCGCGGACAATCTCGTCCAGGGTGGTTCCGGGGCCGAACTTGAACATCGGCTTGGCTTCTTGTTGGGCATTGACCCGCGAGCGCGGTACCACGGCTGTCTGGCCATTGGACAGCGGCCCAGGCTGACTGACGATCGGGTCTTCGGTGATGGTCACGGTGAGGCTGCCGTGGGTGACTGCCGCCGGCGAGACCTTGACGTTCTGGCCGATCACGATGGTGCCGGTGCGCGAGTTGATGATGACTTTGGCCACTGCCTGGCCTGGGTCGACTTCAAGGTTTTCCAGGATCGACAGGTAGTCGACGCGCTGGCTTGGGTCGAGCGGCGCCGTCACACGGATCGAGCCGCCGTCGATGGCTTGTGCCACGCCAGGGCCGAGCATGTCGTTGATCTTGTCGACCACGCGCTTGGCGGTGGTGAAGTCCGAACGGTTGAGGTTCAGGGTCAGGCTGTTGCCCTGGTTGAAACCGCTGGGCACGGTGCGTTCAACCGTGGCGCCGCCAGGAATGCGACCGGCCGATGGTACGTTCACGGTGATTTTCGAGCCGTCACGGCCCTCGGCGTCAAAACCGCCGACCACCAGGTTGCCCTGGGCAATGGCATAGACGTTACCGTCGATACCTTTGAGCGGCGTCATCAGCAAGGTGCCGCCGCGCAGGCTTTTCGAGTTACCAATGGACGACACGGTGATGTCCACCACCTGGCCCGGCTTGGAGAACGCCGGCAAGTCAGCACTGATCGACACGGCCGCGACGTTCTTGAGCTGCACGTTGCCCGACCCAGGCGGCACCTTGATACCGAACTGCGAGAGCATGTTGTTGAAGGTCTGCAGGGTAAACGGCGTCTGGGTAGTCTGGTCACCCGTCCCGTTAAGCCCCACGACCAGGCCGTAGCCGATCAATTGGTTGGAGCGCACGCCGGAAATACTGGCGATGTCTTTCAACCGCTCGGCGTGGGCCACTGCGCTCAAGGCCAGCAATAACGCGGCAGCCATCAGCTGTTTGAGGTTCAAAATGGCCACCTAGAAAGGGAACAGCGGGCTAAGGAAGAAACGGTCGAACCAGCCCGGCTGACTCGCATCAGCAAACGAACCCGTACCCGAGTAGGTAATGCGTGCATCGGCAATGCGCGTCGACGGCACGGTGTTGTCGGTGGAAATATCATCGGCACGCACCATGCCCGCGATGCGCACCAGCTCGTCGCCGGTGTTGAGGGTCATCCACTTTTCACCGCGTACGGCGATGATGCCGTTGGGCAACACATCCGCCACGGTCACAGTGATCGAACCGGTCAGGCTGTTGCCCTGCCCCGCCGCGCTCTTGCCGTTGGTGGCACGGTCGCCGCTGTAACCGGCATTGAGGCTCAGGTCGCCATCGCCCAAAGGGTTATTGGTGGTCAGGCCGCCACCAAACAGCGAGGTCAGGCCGATGCTGGTCTTGCTGGTCTTGCCGATCTGCGAGTTGGCGTTCTTGCTGGCCTGGGTCTTCTCGTTGAGGGTGATGGTGATGATGTCACCCACACGGAAGGCCTTGCGGTCGCTGTACAGGTTCTGTTCAAAACCGGCCTGGTAGATCGAGCCATTGTTGGCCGCCGCCGGCAACGGCGTGCGCGGCAACACCGGCGCGTAGTACGGGTCATTGGGTTTTGGCGACGGGGCGACACAGCCCGCGAGCACGGCGATCCCACTCAATGCCAGAACAGAAACATAGCGATTCATGACCCTTACCTCACGGTGTTGCAGGCGCCGCAAAAGGCGCCCCATAGACTTGATTACAGATTCTGCGTTACGAACGAAAGCATCTGGTCGGCGGTGGAAATCACCTTGGAGTTCATCTCGTAGGCGCGCTGGGTGGTGATCATGTTGACCATCTCCTCAACCGTGCTGACGTTGGAGGTTTCCAGGGTTTGTTGCAGGGTGGTACCAAAACCGTTGAGGCCTGGGGTGCCGATTTGCGGCGCGCCGCTGGAGGCGGTTTCCAGGAACAGGTTGTTACCCATGGCCTGCAAGCCGGCCGGGTTGATGAAGTCGGCGGTTTGCAGGTTGCCGATCACTTGCGACGCCGGGTTGCCGGCCACGGTGATGGACACGGTGCCGTCGGTGCCGACGGTAAAGGTCTTGGCATCGGCGGGAACCACCACCGCCGGCTCCAGCGCGAAGCCGTTGGCGGTGACGATCTGGCCATTGGAGTCGAGGTGGAAAGTACCGTCACGGGTGTAGGAAGTGGTGCCATCCGGCTGCAGGATCTGGAAGAAACCCCGGCCGTTGATGGCCATGTCCAGCGGCTGGTTGGTTTGCTGCAGGTTACCGGCGCTGAAGTTCTTCTGGGTGCCGACGATCTGCACACCGGTACCCAGTTGCAGGCCCGACGGCAGTTCGCTGTCCTGGGTCGACTGGGCACCTGGCTGGCGCTTGATCTGATAGAGCAAGTCCTGGAACTCAGCACGGTCACGTTTGAAACCCGTGGTCGACACGTTCGCCAAGTTGTTGGAGATGGTGGTCAGGTTGGTGTCCTGCGCGGCCAAACCTGTTTTGGCAACCCATAGAGCCGGAAGCATAGTGTTCTCCTTCGTGCGCCTGTTTGTTGGCGCTGTGCTGCAAAATTAGTCTTCAGTGACGCTGCAATCAGCTCATTGCCAAAACGCGGGTCATGGCCTGGTCGTCTTCTTTGGCGCTGTTCATCATCTTGATGTGCAGCTCGAACTGCTTGGAGAGCGACAGCACGGCGGTCATTTCTTCCACCGCATTGACGTTGCTCGCCTGCAGGAAACCCGAGGTCAGCCGCACGTTTGCGTCAGCCTGGGCCGGCTGGCCATCCTTGGTATGGATGGCGCCATCCAGGCCCTTGGTCATGTTCTTGAGGTCCGGCTGGACCAGCTTGATGCGGTCCACCTCAGCCATCACACGCGGGCCTTCGCCCATGGCGCGGATGCTGATGGTGCCGTCGGCGCCCACTTCGATTTTCTGCTCGGGCGGCACGGCAATCGGGCCACCGTTGCCCATCACCGGCATGCCGTTGCCGGCACGCAACACGCCCAGCGCATCCACATTCATGCTGGCGCTGCGCACGTAGGCTTCGCCGCCATCCGGGGTTTGCACGGCCATCCAGCCGTCGCCGCTGACCGCCACATCGAGGTCGCGACCGGTTTCAATCATGGCGCCCTGGGAGAAGTCGGTGCCCGGCCGCTCGGTCATGGCAAATGCCCGCGCCGGAAAGCTGTCACCGAACACCGGCATCGAACGCGCCTGCTCCAGGTCACGCTGAAAACCGTTGGTGGAAATGTTCGCCAGATTGTTGGCATGGGCCTTTTGCGCCAGTGCATTCTGGCTGGCGCCGGTCATTGCCACATAAAGGTACTTGTCCACGCTCTATCCTCTTTCTGACGGACGCTTGCCGCCCACCGTTGCTCTGATGAGGCTTAAGCAATTTGCGAACCAACTTTTGAAAATAGATTGAAGTCCATATGCGGCGGGGGTTTGCGGGCAGGCTTAGAGATTAGGTGACAGGGGTAGAGTCGAAAAAACGGCGGACTACTGCCGCCTGCGGCAAGCACCGGTCTTGAAAACGACAAAGATCAAATGTGGGAGCGGGCTTGCTCGCGAAGGCGGTGGGTCAGTTAATTCATCTGTAACTGACC
>NZ_CBFHAZ010000099.1:0-24425 GCF_965653655.1 Pseudomonas onubensis
GTGTCAGTCAGCTCATATGAAACCGATACACCGCATTCGCGAGCAAGCCCGCTCCCACAGTAGAGCCCTATACAGACAGAGAGAGGGGATTAAGCGTAGGTATCGATCAAGGTGCCAAGCATTTCATCCGAAGCCTTGGCGACTTTCGCGCCCAGCTCCACCTGGAATTTGCCTTGGGCCATTTCGACCATGTTGCTCGCCGAGTTGGACGGCTGGGCGCGATCGTTGGCTTGCAAGCGATCACTTTGTGCGTCCGAGGGCTGGGTGGTCGCGGCGCCGGCGATTTTGCCGGCGGCCTGGTCGACGCGGTTCTGCCCGGCCTGAATGGTGCTCAGCCCCGAATAAAACGCGCTGCTTCCAGAGATTTCCATGGCGTAAGCCTGCCTTTAGAGAATCGTGAACTTGAATTGAAGCAGACATCCTGGCAATACGCCCGTCAAAAACACTAATGGCATAATGCCTTAGCGATAGCCAAAATCAGTCAAGCAGGTCCAATTCCAGGTACTCGGCCACCGCTTTTGCGCTTGCCTGCTTGAGCTTCGGCACGCGCCCCAGGCATGGCGCGGGCAACCGCTCGGCCAGGGTGGCGAGGTTTTCTTCCAGACGAGAGGTCTTGGGGTCGATGATATTCGCCACCCAACCCGCCAACGGCAAACCGTCGCGCGCAATGGCTTCAGCAGTGAGCAAGGCATGGCTGATACAACCCAGACGCACGCCCACCACCAAAATCACCGGCAGCTTGAGCGCGATGGCCAGGTCTGACAGGTTGTCCTGATCGGCCAACGGCACTCGCCAGCCGCCTGCGCCTTCGATCAAGGTGAAATCGGCGTGTTGCGCGAGTATGTGCTGCATCGGCTTCAACAGTGCTTGCACCGTCAGCGCCACACCCGCTTCCCGCGCGGCCAAGTGCGGCGCAATCGCGGGTTCGAATGCCACCGGGTTGACCTCGGCATAGGTCAACGGCAGCGAACATTCGGCCAGCAGTGCCAAAGCGTCGGCATTGCGCAAGCCTTTAGGAGTGAGCTGGCAGCCTGAGGCTACCGGTTTTCCGGCGGCGGTGCTTTTACCCGCAAGCCGTGCGGCATGCAGCAGCCCGGCGGCGATGGTGGTTTTGCCCACATCGGTGTCGGTGCCGGTGATGAAATAAGCGGCGCTCATAACGGTTTCTCCAGTACGGCGTACACCACTTGGTACGTGGCGGGCAGGCCCTGGGCCTGGCGGAACTGCTCGTAAGCGTGCACCAGTGCAACAATCCGCGCGCGGCCCGTCAACCCTCCTGGCCGACCGGGGTTGAGGTTATGCGCGCCCAACGCCTTAAGCTCATGGGTCAGGCTGCGCACATCCGGGTAATGCAACACGTGGGGCTGGCGCTCCAGGCTCAGCACCCGCAAACCGCTGGCAGCACACAGCTGTTGATAAGCCTCGAAGGTGCGAAAGCGGTTGACGTGCACCAGGCCATCCGCCGCGCGCCAGCTTTGGCGCAACTCGTCCAGGGTGCCCACGCACAGGCTCGCAAATGCCAGCACGCCACCGGGTCGCAGCACGCGATAAGCCTCGCTGAGCACCGCATCGAAATTCGCGCACCACTGCACCGCCAGGCTGGAGAACAGCAGCTGGAAGCTCTCAGTTGCAAGCGGCAAGCGTTCTGCATCCCCCGCAATAAAGTGCTGCGCGCCCCCTAAAGGCCGCGCATGGTTGAGCATGCCCTCGGCGATATCCAGCGCTACGCCTTGGCTTGCTGGCAACAGTTCGCCCAGCGCACGGCTGAAATAACCCGTGCCGCAGCCCACATCCAACCATCGGCCGGGCGCGATTGCAGCTGGCAGGCGAGACAACAGCTCATGCCCGACTGCGCGCTGCAACTCCGCGACGCTGTCGTAGCTGGCCGCGGCGCGGGAAAATGAGACCGCCACTTGGCGCTTGTCCGGCAAGCCGCCCGGCAGTGGCGGCTGGGATAAATCAGTCATCAACACACTCATGCAAAAAAGCCTGGATGGCCCCCGCTACACCGTGAGGGTCTTCCAGAAGAAAAGCGTGACCGGCCTGTTCAATCAGACCGATTTCTACGTCCGGCAGCAGCGCCAGCAGGTCACTTGCAGCTTCGGCGGGCACCAAGCCGTCCTGCCCCGCAAACACGTGCAGTTGCGGGCCGCGATACGCCTGCAAAGCGGCGCGGGTATCGAGTTGTGCAAGCAGCTCCAGGCCTGGCATCAACACGCTGGAAGGTGCATTCGGTGCGCCGCCAACCAACAGACGCGACAGCCCACGTGGGTCTGCGGCACCTTTAGCGCACAGCAAACCGAAACGTTTGAGGGTGACCTGAGAATCGGCATGGCAACCGGCAAGGAATGCGTCAAAGGTCTCAGCGGGCATCGCACTGGGCCAGCCTTCATGGGCGACAAAACACGGGTTGCTCGCCAATGTCAGCAGCCCGCAGCAGCGTTCGCCGCGCCGCGCCGCCAGCTCGGAGGCGAGCATGCCGCCCAGGGACCAGCCGCCCAGCCAGGCGTTGTCCGGCAGCGTGGCGTCGAGTTCGTCGAGCCATTCATCCAGATCGCTGGAAGCCAGCACCGGCAACGGCTCGATATGCACTTGCAAGTGTTCGTCCAGCCCCTGCAAGGCGGCGGCCAAAGGCTCCAACGGTGACACGCCGAGCCCCCAACCGGGCAGCAATACCAATCGATCACGCATGGTCGGGCTCCGTAATACTTAACAACCGGAAACACTCATCCAATCCGTTTAACAATAGCTGCACCTGGGCCGCGCTGTGGGCCGCCGTCAGTGTCACGCGCAAACGCGCGCTGCCGGCCGGCACGGTCGGTGGGCGGATGGCCGTGACCATCAGGCCGCGTTCGCGCAGCATCTGCGACAGGCGCATTGCGGTGGCGCTGTCGCCGATCAGGATCGGCTGGATTGGCGTGAAGCTGTCCATCAGCTTTAAGCCGATCTGCTCGGCACCCTGGCGGAACTGGCGGATCAGGCCATTGAGGTGCTCACGCCGCCAGTGCTCGGTGCGCAGCAGCTCCAGGCTTTTCAAGGTGGCGCAGGCCAATGCCGGTGGCTGGCTGGTGGTGTAGATGTAGGGCCGGGCAAACTGGATCAGGCTTTCGATCAGCTCTTCACTGCCCGCCACGAATGCCCCGGCCGTGCCGAAGGCTTTACCGAGGGTGCCAACCAATACCGGCACGTCTTCCTGGCTCAAGCCGAAATGCTCGACAATTCCGCCGCCCGTAGCGCCCAACGGGCCGAAGCCGTGAGCGTCATCGACCATCAACCAGGCGCCTTTGGCGCGTGCCTCACGGGCCAGCGCAGGCAGGTCGGCCAGATCGCCGTCCATGCTGAACACGCCATCGGTGACCACCAAAGTATTGCCGGTGGCCTTCTCCAGGCGCTTGGCCAGGCTGCTGGCGTCGTTATGCAGGTAGCGGTTGAAACGCGCCCCGGACAGCAGGCCGGCATCCAGCAGCGAGGCGTGGTTAAGGCGATCCTCCAGCACCGTATCACCCTGCCCCACCAACGCGGTGACCGCGCCCAGGTTGGCCATATAGCCGGTGGTGAACAGCAGCGCGCGCGGGCGCCCGGTGAGGTCAGCCAGGGCCTCCTCGAGTTCATGGTGCGGCGTGGCATGGCCGATCACCAGGTGCGAAGCGCCACCGCCCACGCCCCAACGGGACGCACCGGCGCGCCAGGCTTCGATCACTTGCGGGTGATTGGCCAGGCCCAGGTAGTCGTTATTGCAGAATGCCAACAGCGGCTGGCCATCCACCACCACTTGCGGGCCTTGCGGGCTCTCAAGCAAAGGGCGTTGCCGATAAAGGTGTTCGGCACGGCGGGCAGCGAGGCGCGCGGCGAGATCAAAAGACATGCAGGCCTCGGCAGATCAAAGAACTTGAGACTGAATGTGGAGAGAGGCGTTAAACCACCGCGTTATAGAACTGCTCGCTGCTCTTTTGCTCCACCAGCGCCTGCTC
Source organism: Pseudomonas onubensis (assembly GCF_965653655.1). NCBI lineage: Bacteria > Pseudomonadati > Pseudomonadota > Gammaproteobacteria > Pseudomonadales > Pseudomonadaceae > Pseudomonas > Pseudomonas onubensis. Next base: position 3,972 of record NZ_CBFHAZ010000099.1, read on the forward strand.
AATCGCTGCCTGATGCACTTCATCGGCGTGCTCTTCACGCGCTTCCGGCAAGATCCCCAGGCGCGAGAACAGTTGCATGTCCTTGTCGGCCTGCGGGTTGGCGGTGGTCAGCAACTTGTCGCCGTAGAAAATCGAGTTGGCACCGGCAAAAAACGCCAGGGCCTGCATCTGCTCGTTCATCGCCTCACGGCCGGCCGACAAGCGCACATGGGACTGCGGCATCAGGATGCGCGCCACGGCGAGCATGCGGATGAAGTCGAAAGGGTCGATGTCTTCGGCGTTTTCCAGCGGCGTACCGGCGACCTTCACCAGCATGTTGATCGGCACCGACTCCGGATGCTCCGGCAGGTTGGCCAGTTGGATCAGCAGGTTGGCACGGTCATCGAGGGACTCGCCCATGCCGAGGATGCCGCCCGAGCAGATCTTCATCCCCGAATCACGCACGTAGGCCAGGGTTTGCAGGCGTTCGCCGTAGGTGCGGGTAGTGATGATGCTGCCGTAGAACTCTGGCGAGGTGTCGAGGTTGTGGTTGTAGTAGTCGAGGCCGGCCTGGGCCAGCGCTTCGGTCTGGTCCTGATCGAGTCGACCGAGGGTCATGCAGGTTTCCAGGCCCATGGCCTTCACGCCTTTGACCATTTGCAGCACATAGGGCATGTCTTTGGCCGACGGGTGCTTCCAGGCGGCACCCATGCAGAAGCGCGTCGAACCGATGGCCTTGGCGCGGGCCGCCTCTTCGAGGACCTTCTGCACTTCCATCAGCTTTTCTTTTTCCAGGCCGGTGTTGTAGTGGCCCGACTGCGGACAATATTTGCAATCTTCCGGGCAGGCGCCGGTTTTGATCGACAGCAAGGTCGAGACCTGCACGCGGTTGGCGTCGAAATGCGCGCGGTGCACGGTCTGCGCCTGGAACAACAGGTCATTGAAGGGTTGCACAAACAGCGCTTTGACTTCGGCTAAAGACCAATCGTGACGCAGGGTGGCAGAGGTGCTGGCGCTCATGGGCGATTCCTTGATTATGCTTGGGCTTACGCTGCGGGAAGGGCAATACCCGAAATACCCACAGTCAGTCACGACACGGATGCTCGGCATATTTAAGGAAGATTCATGCACTGTCAACCTGGATACAAACACCAAGTTTACATCTGGTTAGAAAACAACCAATCCTGTTTAATCTGCGATGAAGCAACAAACACCCACCACACGGTGTGCAACGTCTGCGAAACCGAGCTGCCCTGGCTGTTGGAGCACTGCGAGGTGTGCGCCCTGCCACTGCCGATGGAAGGTTTGATCTGTGGCGCCTGTCAAAAAAAGCCACCTGCCTATAAACAGGTGATCGCCCCCTGGACCTACAGTTTCCCCGTCGACACGCTAATCAGCCGCTTCAAACACCAGTCGCGCTGGCCACTCGGCCTTATGCTCGCGCGGCTGCTGGGGCAGTATCTGCAACACCGTTTCGACGACACCGGACTCACCCGCCCCGACTGCCTGCTGCCGGTGCCCATGGCGCGCAAGCGTCTGCGTGAGCGCGGCTTCAACCAGGCGCTGATGCTGGCCCGTTGGCTCAGCGAAGATCTCGACCTCCCACACGATGAACACCTGTTGTTACGCCCCCATGAAACCGTCGCGCAACAAGCCCTCGACGCCAAGACCCGCCAACGCAACCTGCTCACGGCGTTTGCGCTGGCACCGGGTGCCCCGGTGCAGGGCCGCCACTTCGCGCTGGTGGACGACGTACTCACCACCGGCGCCACCGCCCACAGCCTGGCCCGGCTGTTGATGGCCGCCGGTGCCCGTCAGGTCGATGTGTACTGCCTGGCCCGCACGCCAAAACCGGGCACATGACTTGACTCCCGTGCGCCGCGCCTGCAACGTCCGCTGACCTTATCGAAGCGTATCCACATGTCTCTGCCAACCTCACTCAGCCAGCACATCATCCGCCGTCCCCAGCGCATCGCCTTGCTGGCGCATATTGCCGAGCAGGGTTCGATCACCCGCGCGGCCAAGAGCGCTGGCCTGAGTTACAAGGCCGCGTGGGATGCGATCGACGAGCTGAACAATCTCTCGCAAAAACCGCTGGTGGAACGCAGCGTCGGCGGCAAAGGCGGCGGCGGGGCCAAACTGACGGCCGAAGGTGAGCGCGTGCTGCGCCTGTACCAACGCCTGCAAGTGTTGCAGGCCGAGGTGCTCGGTTCGGATGAGGACGCGAGCGACTTCAACCTGCTCGGCCGCTTGATGCTGCGAACCAGCGCGCGCAACCAATTGCACGGCCAGGTCAGCGCCATCGAACATCAGGGCCGCAATGACCTGATTCGCCTGCAACTCTCGGGCGGCTTAAGCCTGAGTGCGCAGATCACGCACGACAGCACGCAGCGGCTGGAGCTGGAAACCGGCGTTGAAGTGGTCGCCTTGATTAAGGCCGGATGGCTTGAATTGCTCGCCATCGGGCAGGCTGCAACACCTGGACACAATTGCATGAGCGGTGTGATCGAGACGATTCTCGACGCCGATGACGGCCCCAGCGAAGTGCGCATCACCCTGCCCAACGGCCAGGTGTTATGCGCCCTGGCGCAGCCCGCCGCGCTCAAGGCACTGGGTGCCGTCGAAGGCGCACGGGTCCAGGTGCAATTCTCACCCAACAATGTGCTGCTCGGCACACCGGTCTAGGCACCTACCGTCTTCAAGCTGCAACAAATTCGTCACGCGCGCTCCTTAAGGTGTCTGCAAAAACCGCAGGGAGCCTGAAATGAGCCTATTAGAAGAAAACCAAGCCACCGACCTTGAACAGATGGTCGGCCTCACCCGCCGCCGCTTTATCGGCGCCGGCGCCCTGTGCGGTGCCGCGATGTTCCTGGGCGGCAACCTGCTCACCCGCAGCGCAATGGCCGTGAACGCGGCCACCGCCAGCCCCTTGCTGGGCTTTACCAGCATCGCCGCCGCCACGAGCGACGCCATCACCTTGCCGCCGGGTTACTCCGCCTCGGTGCTGATCAGTTGGGGCCAACCGCTGCACAAAAACGCGCCGGCCTTCGACCCGTCCGGCAACGGCACCGCCAAAGCCCAGGAACAGCAGTTCGGCGACAACAACGACGGCATGAGCCTGTTCGCCTTCCCCGGCGACAACAACCGTGCGCTGATGGCCATCAACAACGAATACACCAACTACCGCTACCTCTACGCCCATGGCGGCGCGCCGCAATCGGCCGAAGATGTGCGCAAGGCCCAGGCCAGCGAAGGTGTGTCGGTGATCGAAGTGCGCCGCAAGGGCGATACCTGGCAGTTCGTGCAGGACTCGCGCTACAACCGCCGCATCCACGGTAACTCGCCGATCCGCCTTGGCGGCCCCGCGGCTGGCCATGCCTGGCTGAAAACCAGCGCCGACAAAACCGGCAAGAAAGCCCTCGGCACCTTCCAGAACTGCGCCAACGGCAAGACGCCGTGGGGCACTTACCTGACCTGTGAAGAGAACTTCACCGATTGCTTCGGCAGCAGCAACCCGCAACAAAGCTTTGACGCCGGGCAAAAACGCTACGGCGTAGTGGCCGCCAGCCGCGAGATCAACTGGCACCTGCACGACCCGCGCTTCGACATGGCCAAGAACCCCAACGAACTCAATCGCCACGGTTGGGTGGTAGAAATCGACCCGTTCGACCCGCAATCCACGCCGGTCAAGCGCACCGCCTTGGGCCGCTTCAAGCACGAAAACGCCGCACTCGCCGAAACCCGCGATGGCCGTGCCGTGGTGTACATGGGCGACGACGAACGTGGCGAGTTCATCTACAAGTTCGTCAGCCGCGACCCGATCAATCATCACAACCCCAAAGCCAACAAGAACCTGCTCGACCACGGCACCTTGTACGTGGCGATTTTCGATGCCGGCGATGGCAACGCCGACCACCCCAAGGGCAAGGGCGAATGGGTCGAACTCACCCACGGCAAAAACGGCATTGACGTCAACTCAGGCTTCGCGAGCCAGGCCGAAGTATTGATCCACGCGCGTCTGGCCGCCAGCGTGGTAAAGGCCACGCGCATGGACCGCCCGGAATGGATCGTGGTCAGCCCCACCGACGGCCAGGTGTATTGCACGCTCACCAACAACGCCAAACGCGGCGAAGACGGCCAGCCGGTGGGCGGGCCGAACCCGCGCGAGAAAAACGTTTACGGCCAGATCCTGCGCTGGAAAGCCGATGCGGATAACCACGGTGCCAACAGCTTCACCTGGGACTTGTTCGTGGTGGCCGGCAACCCCGGTGTGCATGCCGGTACGCCAAAAGGCGGCTCGTCCAACATCAACCCGCAAAACATGTTCAACAGCCCCGACGGCCTGGGGTTCGACAAAGCCGGGCGTTTGTGGATCCTCACCGACGGCGACTACAGCAACAAGGGCGACTTCGCCGGCATGGGCAATAACCAAATGCTGTGCGCCGACCCCAACACCGGAGAAATCCGCCGTTTCATGGTCGGGCCGGTGGCGTGCGAGGTCACGGGCATCAGTTTCTCACCCGACCAGAAGACCCTGTTTGTGGGGATTCAGCATCCGGGGGAAACCGGGGGTTCGACCTGGCCGGAGCATCTGCCAAACGGCAAGCCGCGTTCGTCGGTGATGGCGATTCGGCGTGATGATGGTGGAATAGTCGGCGCCTGACAGGGCCCATTCGCGAGCAAGCCCGCTCCCACATTTGACCGTGTACATCCTGTAGGAATGCGATCGAATGTGGGAGCGGGCTTGCTCGCGAAGGCGTCCGCACACCCACCACCTATCCAGGCTCTGGTGCGTTACCATACCCGGCCGGACGCGGCGCCCTGCTGCGCGCAGGAGTTCGCATGGCCCATCCGTTTGAAACACTCACCCCCGATTTAGTACTCGACGCCGTCGAAAGTATCGGCTTCCTCAGCGATGCGCGCGTATTGGCGCTCAACAGCTACGAAAACCGTGTGTACCAGGTGGGCATCGAAGACTCCGAGCCGCTGATCGCCAAGTTCTACCGCCCACAGCGCTGGACCAACGAGGCGATCCTGGAAGAACACCGCTTCACTTTCGAGCTGGCCGAGTGCGAAGTGCCGGTGGTTGCGCCGATGATCCACAACGGCGAAAGCCTGTTCGAGCACGCGGGTTTCCGCTTCACGCTGTTCCCACGCCGTGGCGGCCGGGCGCCGGAGCCGGGCAACCTCGATCAGCTGTATCGCCTCGGGCAATTGCTCGGGCGCTTGCACGCCGTGGGCTCCACACGCCCGTTCGAGCACCGCGAAGCCTTGGGTGTGAAGAACTTCGGTCACGATTCCCTCAACACCTTGCTTGAAGGCAACTTCATTCCCAAGAGCCTGCTGCCCGCTTACGAGTCTGTTGCGCGCGACCTGCTCAAGCGCGTGGAAGAGGTGTACAAGGCCACACCGCACAAGAACATCCGCATGCACGGCGACTGCCACCCCGGCAACATGATGTGCCGCGACGAGATGTTCCACATCGTCGACCTGGATGACTGCCGCATGGGCCCGGCCGTGCAGGACCTGTGGATGATGCTCGCGGGCGACCGCCAGGAATGCCTGGGCCAGCTGTCGGAGTTGATGGACGGCTACCAGGAGTTCCACGACTTCGACCCACGCGAACTGGCCTTGATCGAACCCCTGCGCGCCTTGCGCCTGATGCACTACAGCGCCTGGCTGGCACGGCGCTGGGATGACCCGGCGTTCCCGCACAGCTTCCCGTGGTTTGGCAGCGAGCGGTATTGGGGCGACCAGGTGCTGGCATTGCGTGAGCAACTGTCGGCACTCAATGAAGAACCCCTCAAACTCTTCTGACTACCGATCGTCCCCACGCTCTGCGTGGGAATGCACCCTGTGACGCTCCGCGTCACGCCCCTCAACTGCGGACGCAGAGCGTCCAACACGGCATTCCCACGCAGAGCGTAGGAACGATCATCCCACTGCCTGACAAAAATCCTTACAATCACGCTTTGTAAGCTGCCTGAGCAAGGATTCTGCAATGCACGCCGCCAACCCCCGCAAGGGGTACATCCTGGGCCTGAGTGCCTATGTCATCTGGGGTCTGTTCCCACTTTATTTCAAAGCCATCGCCAGTGTTCCCGCCGCCGAAATCATCGTGCACCGCGTGTTGTGGTCAGCGCTGTTCGGCGGTTTGCTGTTGATGGTGTGGAAGCACCCCGGCTGGTTCCGTGAACTGCGCGACAACCCCAAGCGTCTGGCGATTCTGGCACTCAGCGGTTCGTTGATTGCGGCCAACTGGCTGACCTATGTGTGGTCGGTGAACAGCGGGCGCATGCTGGAAGCGAGCCTGGGTTACTACATCAACCCGTTGGTGAATGTGCTGCTGGGCATGCTGATCCTGGGCGAGTGCCTGCGCCGCCTGCAATGGATCGCCGTCGGGCTGGCGGCGGTGGGTGTGGCGCAGCAAGTGTGGCAAGTCGGCAGCCTGCCGTGGGTCTCGCTGGTGCTGGCGCTGACCTTCGGCTTTTACGGTTTGATCCGCAAACAGGCACCGGTCAAGGCGCTGCCAGGGCTGGTGGTGGAAACCTGGATGCTGGTGCCCATCGCCGTGGCGTGGTTGCTGTTTAACCCGTCGGCCCATAGTGCGCAGCTTGAGTTTTGGAGCACCTCCGAAGCCTGGTGGCTGGTGGCCGCAGGCCCGGTCACGCTAATTCCGCTGGTGTGTTTCAACGCCGCCGCGAGGCATCTGCCCTACACCGCGCTGGGCTTTTTGCAGTACGTGGCGCCGACGCTGGTGCTGTTGGAGGCGGTGCTGCTGTTCGGTGAACACCTGGCGACCAGCACGCTGATTGCTTTCGCCTTTATCTGGGCGGGCCTGGTGGTCTACAGCCTGGATGCCTGGCTGACAGTGCGCAAACGCTGATCAAATAACGTACAAACCTCTGCAAGCCACAGTGCACGTGGCTTGCAGACATCCACCCCAAGGTTATCCACAACCTGATCCCCGCCATTTGTGCACAAGCCATTGAAACTGCTCGTTTTTTGCTCAATAGCCAGAGAAGCCCGGCCGGCGTGGCCTGGCGCCGGGTCTCTACAGGTTATCCACAGGCCCATGCAAGATTTCCATGCATAACCTTGTGGGCCGATTATTCCTCGTGATGCAGTTCCACCATCAAATCATCGGCCAGGGTTTCCAGGGACAGCTGCAAGGTATCCAGGGACAACGCTGTCGGCACCTGCAACAGTGCTTCGGCGCTGAACAATGGATCACCGCTCATGGGCGCCGGACGCACATCCGTGCTCAGGCTGGCCAGGTTCACGCCTTGTTTGCTCAGCAGCGCCGTGATTTCGCGCACGATGCCCGCGCGGTCATTGCCCACCAAGGTCATCATGATCGATTTGGACGCCGAGGCCTGCCCGCTGCTGCCTTCACCCACCAGCACACGAATGCCGTGGGTGGATAAGTCCTCCAGCGCGCCCACCAGGGCCTGACGCTGTTCCGTCGGCACACTGACCCGCAAAATCCCGGCAAACTGCCCGGCCATGTGCGCCATCCGGCTTTCCAGCCAGTTGCCGCCGTGGGCGGCAATGTTCTGCGCGATGCGTTCAACCAAGCCGGGTTTGTCGGCGGCGATAATAGTGAGTACAAGATGGTCCATGGCAAAGCCCTCTGGAATTCAACCTACAAGGTGGACGCAGGCGCCCTCGAAAACAAATCGTGTACCATTTTTATATTTATCTGGAACAATCCAATAGTTTTTTGAGAACATCTGATTCTCCGCTGTGACCGTACGACCAAAATGGGTCGCTAAACGACGTATTTAGTCTAATTTTCACAACCGCAAGTCATCATGTAGTATGCCCAACCGTGCACTACATAATGAAAATCTGAAACAGCGCATAAGCTCCGCAGAGTGAGGCAAGCAATGACTGAACACGTTCAAGTCGGTGGCCTGCAGGTCGCCAAAGTCCTGTTCGACTTCGTGAACAACGAAGCCATTCCCGGCACCGGCATCACTGCCGAGCAGTTCTGGGCCGGCGCCGACAAGGTCATCCACGACCTGGCACCGAAGAACAAAGCCCTACTCGCCAAACGCGATGATTTCCAGGCGCGGATCGACACCTGGCACCAGACCCACGCCGGCAAAGCCCACGACCCGGTGGCCTACAAAGCCTTCCTGCAAGATATCGGCTACCTGCTGCCAGAAGCCGCAGATTTCCAGGCCTCGACCCAAAACGTCGACGACGAAATTGCCCGCATGGCCGGCCCACAGCTGGTGGTGCCGGTGATGAATGCGCGCTTCGCCCTCAACGCCTCCAATGCGCGTTGGGGCTCGCTGTATGACGCGCTGTATGGCACCGATGCCATCAGCGAAGCCGACGGCGCCGAGAAGGGCAAGGGCTACAACAAAGTGCGTGGCGACAAGGTAATTGCCTTCGCCCGTGCGTTCCTCGACGAAGCCGCGCCGCTCACCGCCGGCAGCCACGTCGACTCCACCGGTTACAAGATGGTGGATGGCAAGCTCATCGTCAGCCTCAAGGGCGGCAGCAACAGCGGCCTGCGCGACGATGCACAGTTGATCGGCTTCCAGGGCCCTGCGGCCGAGCCGATTGCGATCCTGCTGAAACACAACGGCCTGCACTTCGAAATCCAGATCGACGCCAGCACCCCGGTCGGCCAGACCGATGCCGCCGGCGTCAAAGACGTGCTGATGGAAGCGGCGCTGACCACCATCATGGACTGCGAAGACTCGGTCGCCGCCGTCGATGCCGATGACAAAGTGGTGATCTACCGCAACTGGCTCGGCCTGATGAAGGGCGACCTCGCCGAAGAAGTGGCCAAGGGTGGCAAGACCTTCACCCGCACCATGAACGCCGACCGCGTCTATACCGGTGTGGATGGCCAGGACGTGACGCTGCACGGTCGCTCGCTATTGTTCGTGCGCAACGTGGGTCACCTGATGACCATCGATGCGATCCAGGATAAAGACGGCAACGAAGTACCGGAAGGTATTCTCGACGGCCTGCTGACCAGCCTGGCGGCCATCCACAGCCTCAACGGCAACAGCAGCCGCAAGAACAGCCGCACCGGTTCCGTGTACATCGTTAAACCGAAGATGCACGGCCCCGAAGAGGCCGCGTTCACCAATGAGCTGTTTGGCCGCATCGAAGACGTGCTGAACCTGCCACGCAACACCCTCAAAGTCGGGATCATGGACGAGGAGCGCCGCACCACGGTCAACCTCAAGGCCTGCATCAAGGCGGCCAGCGAGCGTGTGGTGTTCATCAACACCGGCTTCCTCGACCGCACCGGCGACGAGATCCACACCTCCATGGAAGCCGGCGCGATGGTGCGTAAGGCTGCCATGAAGGCCGAAAAATGGATCGGCGCCTACGAAAACTGGAACGTCGATATAGGCTTGAGCACCGGCCTGCAAGGTCGTGCGCAGATCGGTAAAGGCATGTGGGCCATGCCCGACCTGATGGCGGCGATGCTCGAACAGAAAATCGCTCACCCACTGGCCGGCGCCAACACCGCCTGGGTGCCATCGCCGACGGCGGCGGCGCTGCACGCGCTGCATTACCACAAGGTCGATGTGTTCGCGCGCCAGGCCGAACTGGCCAAGCGCGAGCGCGCTTCGGTAGACGACATCCTGACGATTCCTCTGGCCAGCAACACCGATTGGTCCGAAGAAGAAATCCGCAACGAACTGGACAACAATGCCCAGGGCATTCTCGGCTATGTCGTCCGCTGGATCGACCAGGGCGTCGGCTGCTCGAAAGTGCCAGACATCAACGATGTAGGCCTGATGGAAGACCGCGCCACCCTGCGCATCTCCAGCCAGCACATCGCCAACTGGTTGCGCCACGGCATCGTCAATGAAGCCCAGGTGATGGAAAGCCTCAAGCGCATGGCGCCGGTGGTGGACCGTCAGAATGCCGGGGATGCGTTGTACCGTCCGCTGGCGCCGGATTTCGACAGCAACATCGCGTTTCAGGCGGCGGTGGAGTTGGTGATTGAAGGGACCAAGCAGCCGAATGGGTATACCGAGCCGGTGTTGCATCGTCGGCGTCGGGAATATAAGGCGAAAAACGGTATTTAATTAAAAAACAACTCCCTGATCTGCGGATCAGGGAGTTCAAGCCTACACATAAGCTTACCTATCCGATTTCATCATTGGATGTATTGGATATCAGCCGCCCCTTTAAACACGTACTCCTTCCCGGCTCCTTTTTCATATTTGGCATCTATTGTTATTGTTTGATGATCGCCATCGTCCGAAGCAACCACAGTAACTTCCCCGTCTAAACCGCGGGGGCCTCCGTCGCCGCTGAACTGTAGCCCCCAAGGATGACTCGCTGGGTATTTAAACGAATAGGTCTCACCGTCTTCAACGTCGCGAGGGTAAACAATGGATAAGATTGGTTTGCCATTTTTGTCAAAAGCAACGAAATTGTTGGCAGCCCCTTCAACTTTCTCCAAATTAAACTCAAGGTGGGGCTTATCTTTATAGGTAATTTTCAGAGTTGCCGAACCTTTGAACGAACTTTCAGTCGCCATTTTCATCACCCCGTCTAATAAGTATTTAAAGTAACGATCTCTACGCGTCACTTCATCCAGTAGACAAGAGCCTATTCAACTTTCCTACTGTCAACATTGACAGGTAAAGAGTAAAGCCGACCAGCGGTAGCTACTGCGCCATCCCCAATTCCCGCTTGACCATCTTCGCCAACTTCACGCTATCAATCGGCTTGAGCAAAAAATCCACCACGCTCAAATGCATCGCATCGATCACATCCGGCGCTTCCGCGTCCCCCGACATGATGATGATCGGCAACGCCGCACGGGTTGAATCGCGCACCTTGCGAATCAATTGCAGACCATTGCTGGGCGCCATGCGCAAATCGGTGATCAGCAAACCGATGGAACTGCTGGAGTTCAACAGATCCCACGCTGTCTCGCCACTGTCGGCGGTCATGCAGCGAATGCCGTCCAGGCCCAGGATTTCTGCCAGCAATTCACGTGCGTCCTTGTCGTCGTCGACAATCAACACCCGTTGTGGCGGCAGATCGGGCTCCAGCATCACGGCGCTCAGCGCCTCGCGCTCGGCATCACTTAAAATATCGTGGTCGGACATACGTTTCTCAGCAGTTCTATTCAATCTCCCAGCACACTCGTCAGACATCTGCGGAAGGGCGAACAATGTGCACTTCGTCGGAAAGTTTGCCTAGTGGGCGTTCTACGGGGTTTGGACGATAGTCATGTAAGGTTTTTCCCTAGTCGTAGTGGGTTTTGTCCAGACCTAGACTTACGTCCAATGGGCACCCGCCGCGCGGGAGTCGACCATGCAGGACGATAACGACAAAAAAACTGCGGTCACTGTTATGAGTAAAGCTGATGCTTTCACGCAGGCGGGGAAAACCGCCGTGTTGCAGAACATTCACGGCACCCTGCAATTCCTGCAACGCTTCCCTCCGTTCAACCAGATGGAAAATGCTCACCTGGCATTTTTGGTCGAACAGTGCCAACTGCGCTTCTATGGCCCCGGCGACAGCATTCTCAAACCGTCGGGCGGGCCGGTGGAGCACTTCTATATCGTCAAGCAGGGCCGCGTCGTCGGCGAGCGGCCGGACTCGACGCAAACCACCTTCGAAATCACCACCGGCGAGTGCTTCCCCCTCGCCGCGTTGCTGGGTGAGCGTGCCACGCGCACCGAGCACAAAGCCGCCGAAGACACCTTCTGCCTGCAACTGAACAAGCCGGCGTTTATCAAGCTGTTCGCCCTTTCCAGCCCGTTTCGCGATTTTGCCCTGCGCGGTGTCAGCAGCCTGCTGGATCAAGTCAACCAACAGGTGCAGCAAAAGGCTGTGGAAACCCTGGGCACCCAGTATTCGCTGAACACCCGCCTGGGCGAATTGGCCATGCGCCATCCGGTCACCTGCAGCCCGACCACGCCGCTGCGCGAGGCGGTGACGCTGATGCATGAGCAACAAGTGGGCAGCATCGTGATCGTCGATGAGCACAAGGCGCCGCTGGGGATTTTCACCTTGCGCGACCTGCGCCAGGTGGTCGCCGACGGCACCAGCGATTTCAATCAAACTATCGTCGGCCACATGACCCAGGCGCCGTTCTTTTTAAGCCCGGACCACAGCGCTTTCGATGCCGCCATCGCCATGACCGAGCGGCATATCGCCCATGTGTGCCTGGTGCAAGACCAGCGCCTGTGTGGCGTGGTGTCCGAGCGCGACCTGTTTTCCCTGCAACGGGTCGACCTGGTGCACCTGGCGCGCACCATCCGCAACGCGCCCCGAGTGGAAAACCTGGTGGTGATTCGCGGCGAGATTGGCCAGTTGGTGGAACGCATGCTGGCCCATGGCGCGTCGTCCACCCAGATCACCCACATTATTACCCTGCTCAACGACCACACGGTGTGCCGGGTGATCGAACTGACCCTGGCCGACAAAGGCGACCCTGGCGTGCCCTTCAGCTGGCTGTGTTTCGGCAGTGAAGGCCGCCGCGAGCAAACGCTGTTTACCGACCAGGACAATGGCATCCTGTTCGAGGCCAAGGACGCCGCCGAAGCCGCCGAGATTCGCGGCCGCCTGTTGCCACTGGCGCAGCAGATCAACCAGAGCCTGGCACTGTGCGGCTTCAGCCTGTGCAAGGGCAATATCATGGCCGGCAACCCCGAGCTGTGCCTGTCGCGGGCCGAATGGGCGCGGCGTTTCGGGGCCTTTATCCGCGAAGCCACGCCGGAAAACCTGCTGGGCTCGAGCATCTATTTTGATTTGCGTGTGGTGTGGGGGGACGAGCGCGGTTGCGAACAACTGCGCCAGGGCATTCTCGATCAGGTGGCCGATAACCGGTTGTTCCAACGTATGCTGGCCGAGAACGCCTTGCGCCAGCGCCCGCCGATCGGGCGTTTCCGGGACTTTGTGCTGACGCGCAAAGGCGCCGAAAAGGCCACGCTCGACCTCAAGGTGCAGGGCCTTACACCTTTTGTGGATGGCGCGCGCCTGTTGGCCCTGGCCAATGGCATTCACACCAACAACACTTTGGAGCGCCTGCGCCAACTGGTGGCCAAGGAGGTCATCGAACCGCTGGATGGCGCCGCGTATGAGGAGGCGTATCACTTTATCCAGCAAACGCGCATGCAGCAGCATCAGTTGCAAACCCGCGAGAACTTGCCGTATTCCAACCGTGTCGACCCCGACAGCCTCAACCACCTGGACCGGCGCATCCTGCGTGAATCCCTGCGCCAGGCCCAACGCCTGCAAAGCAGCCTGACGTTGCGGTATCAGCTGTGAGTTTTTTCGGTTGGCTGCACAAGAAAAAGCCTGGCCTCGACGTTGATCAGCAACAGCGCCTGGCACAATTGCCTAAGCCTGCAGTGTTAGGCGACGGGCCTTTACGCGGGCAACGCTGGGTGGTGGTCGACCTGGAAACCAGCGGCCTGAACCTCAACCGCGACCAGGTGCTGTCCATCGGCGCAGTCGTGATCGAGGATGGCGCAGTGGATTTCTCGCAGATGTTCGAGCGCACCCTGCAACGGGCCAACACCAAGGTTGGCCCCAGCGTGCTGATCCATGGCCTCGGCCCCAGCGCGATTGCCGCCGGCAGCGACCCGGCCGAAGCCTTGCTGGACTTTATGGCCTTTGTCGGCGACAGCCCGTTGCTGGCATTCCATGCGCCGTTCGACCAACACATGTTGTGCCGGGCGCTCAAGGACAGCCTGGGTTATCGGTTGGCCCATCCGTTCCTCGATGTAGCCGACATCGCCCCGCTGTTGTGCCCCGACGCGAATATCCGTGAAGCCGGGCTCGATGACTGGATCAACCACTTCAAGCTGCACGTGGGCGAACGCCATCACGCCAGCGCCGATGCGCTGGCCACGGCCGAGTTGATGCTCATCCTGTTCAGCCGTGCGCGCCAACAGGGGATCGACAGCCCACAGATGCTGCAAGAGCGCTTGAGCCAATGGACACGGCGCAAACACGCGCCATCGTTCTAGGGGACGCGGAGCGTCCCAGGAGGCATTCCCACGCAGAGCGTGGGAACGATCGTCCGACAGACGCCAATTGCGCAGGCTCCCGGCCTCTGACACAATCGCGAATAATTCTCGTTAGTTTAAACCCCCTTGTTTATTCGGTGATGCCTTGTCGTCGGTCCAAACCCCACACAGTCAGCTTGTTGGCGCGTTGTATCGCGACCATCGTGGCTGGCTGTTGGCGTGGCTGCGACGCAATGTGGCTTGCCCGAGCCGCGCTGAAGACCTGAGTCAGGACACCTTCATGCGCCTGCTGGGCCGTGACGAACTGCGCGAACCGCGCGAGCCACGCGCGTTTCTGGTGGCCATCGCCAAAGGCTTGCTGTTCGACTACTTCCGCCGCGCGGCGTTGGAACAGGCCTACCTCACCGAACTGATGCTGATCCCGGAAAACGAGCACCCCTCGCCCGAACAACAGCAACTGATCCTCGAAGACCTCAAGGCCATCGACCGCCTGCTCGGCAAGCTGTCGAGCAAGGCCCGCGCCGCCTTCCTCTATAACCGCCTCGACGGCCTGGGCCACGCCGAAATCGCCCAGCGCCTGGGTGTGTCGGTGCCGCGTGTGCGCCAGTACCTGGCCCAGGGCATTCGCCAGTGCTACATCGCACTGTATGGCGAGCCACTGTGACAGGCTCCAAACCGGTCACGGCCCGCGTGCTGGATGCGGCGATTGCCTGGCAACTGTCGTTGGACTCGGGCGACGGCAGCGCCGTGGAGCAGGAAGAGTTCGGCAAATGGCTGGCCAGTGATGAAGAACACGCACGCGCCTGGCGCCAGCTGGGCATGCTCGATCAGCGCTTCAGCGTAGCCTCTGGCCCGGCGCGGGCGGCGCTGTTGCAGTCCCGTCAAGGCATTCGCCAGCGCGTGCGCAAGTTGGGCAGCGGTTTGGCCAGCGTCGCACTGGTGATTGGCCTGGCGCTGTTTGCCGGTGAGCGTTACGTGCCGATCCACTATTGGCTGGCCGACCAACGCACCGCTACCGGCGAGCAACGCACGCTGAAGCTGGCTGACGGCACGCTGGTCAACCTCAACACCCACAGCGCCATTGACGTGCGCTTTGATGAAAAACGCCGGCTGATCGTGTTGCAGGAAGGCGAAATCCTGGTCGAAACCGGCCACAACGATGCGCGCCCGTTCTACGTGCAAACCCGTGACGGCAGCCTGCGGGCGCTGGGCACGCGGTTTATCGTCAAGCGCGAAGACGACGCCACGCGCCTGAGCGTGCTGCAATCTGCCGTAGCCGCCCAGCCTGAGGCGCTGCATCAGGAGCAGACTTTCAAGCAAGGCCAACAAGTGCTGATGCGCAGCGACGGCCTCGGCCCTGCGCTGGTGCTGACACCCGCCGCAGACGCCTGGACGCGCGGCATGCTGGTGGTCGACAACGCCCGCCTGGGCGATGTGGTTGCCGAGCTGAGTCGTTACCGCACCGGCTACCTGGGCGTGGACAAAAACGTGGCCGACCTGCGCATCACCGGCAGCTTCCCGCTGCACGACACCACCCTGGCGCTGAACGCCCTGCTGCCGACCTTGCCGGTGCAGATCGAGCAGCACACGCCGTGGTGGTCGACTGTGAAGGCTAAACCTTAGGTTTTTCAGTGCCTGGGCGATCGCCTTCGCGAGCAAGCCCGCTCCCACAGTTGACCGTGTTCTAACTGGAAAAACGCGGTCAACTGTGGGAGCGGGCTTGCTCGCGAAGAGGCCCTCAAAAACACCATAACGCTTCAGAGCAAAAATATTTCCTCCCAGCCCTATCACTTTTCGATTCTCGTCCGGCACCTAGTCAATTGAGAAATATTTTCATTCAGGAGCCGCCCTATGTCCCGCACGCTAGACACCTTGTTGCGCCCCAGCCTGTTGGCCGTCGCCATTGCCCTCAGCGCCCCGCTGACGAGCACCGCGCTGATCGCCGCCGAGCAAGCTTCCAGCGTGCGCGCCTATAACCTGCCGGCTGCGCCATTAGCGAGCACCCTGAACCAAATCGCCAGCCAGGCCGGTTTGGCGCTGACGCTCAATCCTTCGCTGGCAGCGGGCAAGACCTCGGCACCGGTCAAAGGCCAGTTCGATGCCCAGAGCGCGCTGCGTGAGGCGTTGCGTGGCTCGGGGCTGCAGTTGGAGCAGAGCAGTGCCGGGACGTTTACGCTGGTGCCTGTCCCGGAAGGTGTCGTCGCGTTGCCGGAGACCAGCATCATTGCCCAGGGCAGCGACGAAAGTGCCTGGGGCCCAGTCGACGGCTACCTGGCCAAGCGCACCGCCGCCGGCACCAAGACCGACACCGCGCTGGTCGAAGCCCCGCGCTCGATCTCCGTCGCCACCCGTGAGCAGATGCAGGACCGCAACGTCCAGAACCTGGATGACGCGGTTAAATACATGCCCGGCATCGTGTCCGCCAGCTACGGCAGCGATACCCGTTATGACTGGATGCGCGTGCGCGGCTTCGAGCCCACCCAGTTCCTCGACGGCCTGCCACTGCCACGCGGCGTGTACGCCAACCCGAAAGCCGAAACCTGGAACCTCGACCGCCTCGCCCTGCTGCGCGGCCCGGCCTCATCGGTCTACGGCCAAACGCCACCGGGCGGCCTGTTGGACATGGTCAGCCGTCGTCCCAGCGCCGAACAAAGCAGCGCCATCCAGGTGCAATACGGCAGTGACAACTACCGCCAGATCAACTTCGCCAGCACTGGCAAGATCGATGACGAAGGGCAGTTCCTGTATGGCCTCAGCGGCGTGGTGCGCGATGCCGGCACCCAGATCGATCACATCGACAACAAGCGCTACAACATTGCGCCGAGCCTGACCTGGAACATCGACCCGGATACCAAGCTGACCTTGCTGTCGCAGTTCACCCGCGACGATACCGGCGCCACCAGCCAGTTTTTGCCGATCCAGGGCACCAAGATCAAATCGCCGCTGGGTGATATCTCCCATCACAAAAACCTGGGCGACCCGAACTACGAGTTCTACGACCGCACCTACTACGCATTGGGCTATGCCTTCGAGCATCGCTTCAATGACACCTGGCAGTTCCGTCAGAACCTGCGCTACACCAAGTCGGAATTATCGTTCCAGACACTCACCGTAGGTGCGTATCCCTACACCATGGTTGACGCAGACGGCAACGTTGGCCGCACGTCGACAAACGTGGACGAGAACATCGGCCAATTGGCCCTGGACAACAACTTCCAGGCCGACTTCGCCACCGGTGACATCTCCCACACCCTGCTGCTCGGCCTGGATCATCAGCGCACCGACACCTCGTACCTGTCGATTTACGGCGACGGCCTGAAAACCAACGTTAACAATCCGATCTACGGCCAGCCCATCGTTCGTCCCGCTCGCTCCGGAGCTTATTACGACTACAACCAGAAGACCGTGCAGACCGGCCTCTACGCTCAAGACCAGATGGCGCTTGACCAATGGCGCCTGACCTTGGGCGGCCGCGAAGACTGGGTGCATCAGGGCACCACGTACTTCAACCAGAAAGATGCGACCAATACCGACC
This sequence comes from Pseudomonas onubensis, assembly GCF_965653655.1. NCBI lineage: Bacteria > Pseudomonadati > Pseudomonadota > Gammaproteobacteria > Pseudomonadales > Pseudomonadaceae > Pseudomonas > Pseudomonas onubensis. The sequence goes on from NZ_CBFHAZ010000099.1 coordinate 21,462, forward strand.
GAATCAAACATTTCAGCGGCAACGCCGCACTCAGCTACGTATTTGATTCCGGCTTCGTACCCTATATTTCCTACGCTGAATCCTTCCAACCTGCGAGCAATGCCAGCGTCTCGGCAACCGAATCGTACAAACCCACCGAAGGCAAACAGTGGGAACTGGGTATCAAGTACCAGCCACCGGGCTCGAACACTTTGCTCACTGCCGCCGTGTATGACCTGACCCAGAAAAACGTGCTGGTAACCACCACTACCGCTGGCAGCATTCCAGTCACCAACCAGACCGGTGAAGTGAAGGTCAAAGGCCTGGAACTGGAAGCCGTGTCTGATGTGACCGAAAACCTCAAAGTCATCGCTTCCTATACCCTGGCCAAATCCAAGGTGCAAAAAGGCGACTACAAAGGTAACCGTCTGCAACTGATGCCAAACCAGCAAGCAACCCTGTGGACAGACTACACCTGGCACACGGGTGCCCTCGACGGCTTCGGTATTGGCCTGGGTGCTCGCTACACCGGCAATACCTATGGCGACCAAGGCAATACGTGGTTGGGCAAGGCCGACGCCTACACCGTGTTCGATGCGGCAGTGCACTACGACCTCGGTCGTCTGGACAACAGCCTCAAAGGTGCCTCGGTGAAACTGAACGCCACCAACCTGTTCGACAAGGACTACATTTCAACCTGCGATGGTTTCTATTGCTATTACGGCGACCAACGCAGCGTCGTCGCCAGCGCCACTTACCAGTGGTAATCGGCTGAGTTAACAACCGGGCCGCCCCTGTGGCGGCTTCGGTGTGTCTGAAGGCTAGAAAATGAAAAGCAAAACCATCCGCCGCTGGTCCTTCATCCACACCTGGACCAGCCTGATCTGCACGGTGTTCCTGCTGCTGCTCGCCCTTACCGGCCTGCCGCTGGTGTTTCACCACGAGATCGACCACCTGCTGGGCAACGAGCCGGAACTGGCGCAGATGCCCGCCGATACGCCGCAACTGAACCTTGAGCAGCTGGTGGCCAAAGCCCAGGCTCATCGCCCCGGCGAGGCCATGCAGTACCTGGCGTGGGACGAAGACGACAAGAACGGTGTGATTGCGATCATGGCCGCCACGGCCGGCACCGAACCGAATTCATCCCACACCTTCATGCTTGATGCGCGCACCGGTGAGGCCGTGGAAACCCCGGCGGCCAATGGCGGGTTGACCCTGTTCCTGCTGCGCTTACACGTGGATATGTTCGCCGGGCTGCCGGGCAAGCTGCTGCTGGCGTTCATGGGCATTCTGTTTGTGGTGGCGATTGTCTCGGGCACGGTGCTGTACCTGCCGTTCATGCGCCGGTTGAAGTTCGCCACCGTGCGTAAAGACAAATCCACGCGCCTGCGCTGGCTCGACCTGCATAACCTGATCGGCGTGGTCACGCTGACCTGGGCGCTGGTGGTCGGCGTCACCGGCGTGATCAGCGCCTGCGCCGATTTGATCATCGCCGCCTGGCGCCAGGACAGCCTCAGCGCCATGATCGAGCCGTACAAAAACGCGCCGCCGCTGACCCAACGCGCACCGGCCACCGAACTGCTGAGCATCGCCGCCAGAGCCGCGCCCGGCATGGAGCCGGACTTTATAGCCTTTCCCGGCACGCGCTTTTCCAGCGAACACCACTACGCGGTGTTCATGAAGGGCAGCACACATTTGACCTCACACCTGCTCACGCCGGTGCTGATCGACGCCAGCACCCTGGCCGTCACCGCCATCGCCGAACGGCCCTGGTACATGCACGCCATGGGCATGTCCCAGCCGCTGCACTTTGGCGACTATGGCGGCATGCCGATGAAGATCCTCTGGGCGGTGCTGGATGTGCTGACCATCATCGTATTGGGCAGCGGGGTTTACCTGTGGATTGTGCGGCGCAAGGCGGCCAAGCCATGAAGCCGCGCCAGTCGAGTTTCTGGAAGGTATTCGGCATCCCGCTGGGGATTGGCCTGCTCAGCGCGGCCGGGTTGTTTGCGGCGCTGCTGGGTGACGGGCTGTGGGATTCGTTGAGTTGGGTGGGGTTGGGTATTCCGGCTGCCATTGGGGCTTGGGCGTTGCTTAAGCGGCGTGGCTGAAGGCGCTATCGCAGGCAAGCCAGCTCCCACTCTTAACGGTGTTCACAATTCACAAGGTGGGAGCTGGCTTGTCGAGTCGTCGCACCGCTGCGATGAGTCCTTCAAAAACCGCCACAATCCCTCTAGGCTAGCCCCTGCCATTTCCGAGGAATGCCCATGTCCGCGCCCAGCATGACCTTGTTTCACAACCCCGCCTCACCCTTTGTTCGCAAAGTCCGCGTGCTGCTGATCGAGACCGGCCAGCAGGACCGCGTGGCCCTGCATGGCTGCATGCCCACGCCGGTCAACCCCGATGCACAGGTGGCGCAGGACAACCCCGTGGGCAAGATCCCGGCCCTGCGCCTGGCCGATGGTTCGGTGCTGCACGACAGCCGGGTGATCCTCGATTACTTCGACCACCAGCACGTCGGTAACCCGCTGATCCCGCGTGACGGCTCGGCCCGCTGGCGCCGCCTCACCCTCGCCTCGATGGCCGACGGCATCCTGGATGCCGCCGTGCTGGTGCGTTACGAGACCGCCATGCGCCCGGTAGAAAAACACTGGGATCAATGGCTACAGGAGCAGCGCAACAAGATCCACCGCACCCTCGCCGAGCTGGAAAGCGATGCGATTGCCGAACTGGCCAGCCACTTCGACATCGCCGCCATCAGCGTGGCCTGCGCCCTGGGTTACCTGGACTTTCGCCACCCCGACCTGCACTGGCGCGCCAACAACCCCAAGCTTGCCGACTGGTATGCCGAGGTCAGCCAACGGCCTTCGATGCTGGAAACTCAGCCACCGGTTTAACAAGCCCCACGATCCAATGTGGGAGCGGGCTTGCTCGCGAATGCGGCGTGTCATTCAGCACATCTGTTTCTGAGCCACCGCATTCGCG
>NZ_CBFHAZ010000100.1:0-24048 GCF_965653655.1 Pseudomonas onubensis
GGTCAGGAGAGACACGCAACTGGAACCCTATCGGGACGGTGTATCTGAACCCTGAAAGGGAGCTGACCGTGGTAATAAAAATCGCGTAGCGCGACGGTGGACGCGACAACTACCTTGAAAAACGCCGCCGCCGTGCTGTAGATCTTGATCTTGATCTGCTTTTGATCTCAGGTGCCGAGTGGTGGGGCACAGACCTTTTGGTTACTTTTGGCTGGGCCGGCATTCCGGGCGTTTGCCAAAAGTAACCCGCCGTCAGGGCGGAACCCTAAGTAGCCGTTACCGCAACAACGGATGTCCACCCCCACTGCGACGATAAACCACCCCAACACCCCAGGCGCCAATATTTGCGTAGATGCCTATGCACAACGGTGGCTAGCCATTTATTCAAGGTTCATTCGATCCTGCGGTTTATACTCGACCCCCTCGCAATCAGCCCCTATCAACAACCGAGATACCCCATGAGCACCTCCCTTTCCCTGAGCCCCGCGCGCAAGCCCATCGCGCCGCTGGTGGCTTTTATCATCCTGGTGGTCGGCGCCGTATTCCTGCAAAACAGCGTCGGCTCGCGCCAGGTGCTGCTGTTGGTGGTCGGCGCCGCATTGGGCTTGACCCTCTACCACGCCGCTTTCGGATTTACCTCAGCCTGGCGCGTATTTATCAATGATCGACGCGGCGCCGGTTTGCGCGCACAGATGATCATGCTGGCGGTGGCAGTGCTGCTGTTTTTCCCGGCATTGGGGGCAGGCACATTGTTCGGGCAGCCGGTGGTCGGGCTGGTGGCACCGGCCGGGGTGTCGGTGGTGTTCGGCGCGTTTATCTTTGGTATCGGCATGCAGTTGGGCGGCGGTTGTGCGTCCGGCACGCTGTTCACCGTGGGCGGCGGCAATGCGCGCATGCTGGTGACGCTGTTGTTCTTTATCTGCGGTTCATTGATTGCCACGCACCATGTGGATTGGTGGTTCGCGTTGCCGGCGTTCCCGGCGGTGTCCATCGTCAAGAGCTTCGGCGTGCTGCCGGCCATGATTCTGAGCCTGGCCGTGTTCGCAATCATCGCGCTGGTTACCGTGCGCTTGGAGAAGGGCCGTCACGGCCAGCTTGAACAAGGCGTGAGCAGCGAGCACATCGGCCTGCGCCGTTTCCTGCGCGGGCCTTGGCCGTTGGTGTGGGGTGCAATCGGCCTGGCGCTGCTTAACTATGCGACGTTGGCGCTGGCAGGGCGGCCATGGGGCATTACCTCGGCGTTTGCGCTGTGGGGCGTCAAGGTGGCCAGCGGCTTGGGTGTGGACGTGGCCAGTTGGGCGTTCTGGCAAATGCCGGGCAATGCCAAAGCCCTGGCTGCGCCTGTGTGGGAAGACATCACCAGCGTGATGGACATCGGCATCGTCCTCGGTGCGCTGTTGGCTGCGGGCCTGGCCGGGCGTTTTGCCCCAAGCCTGAAAATCCCGGCGCGCTCGCTGGTGGCCGCAGTGATCGGTGGCTTGATGCTGGGCTATGGCTCGCGCCTGGCCTACGGCTGCAACATCGGCGCGTACTTCAGCGGCATCGCCTCCGGCAGCCTGCATGGCTGGGTGTGGTTGGTGGCCGCGTTTATCGGTAACAGCGTGGGTGTGCGGCTGCGCCCGTTCTTCTTCGCAGGCGAGCGGCCGCAGGTGGCCTTGAGCGGTTGCTGAGCCCCAACGACCTATAAGGTAGCCCCATGATCAGAGAGCTGAGAACCTTCGTGAGCGCCGCCCGCCGTGGCACTTTCGCCGCCGCCGGGCAGCAGGTGGGGCTGACGCAATCGGCGGTGAGTGCGCAGATCAAACACCTCGAGGACGCCCTGGGCGTCAAGCTGTTCGACCGCACCGGTCGCTCCGCCACGCTCAATGCGGCCGGGCAGCGCGCGGTGCCGCTGGCGGAGGAGATCCTCGATATTTTCTCGCGCATGGGCGCGCCCGACAGCGCCAACAACTTTCACGGCTCGCTGCGCATTGGCGCCATCGGCAGTGTGCAAACCGGCCTCCTGCCCCAGGCGCTGGTCGCGCTTAAACGCCGTGCGCCGTTTATCGAAGTCAGCCTGGTGCCGGGGGTTTCGCTCAACCTGCTCAGCCAGGTGGATGCCGGTGAGCTGGATTTGGCGATCATGATCCACCCGCCGTTCAACCTGCCCAAAGACCTGAATATCGAAGTGATCGCCCGCGAGCCCTTTGTGCTGATTACCGCCAAGGACGTGCAGGGCGACGACCCGCTGCAGATCCTGCGTGAGCAACCCTTCGTGCGGTATGACCGTGGCTCGTTCGGCGGGCGCCAGGTCACGCAGTTTCTCAAGGAACACAAGATCCAGACTCAGCAGGCGTTGGAACTCGACGAGTTGGACGCCATCGTCAAGATGGTGCGCAGCGGCCTCGGTGTGTCGCTGGTGCCCCTGGCTGGCCTGTGGCTGGAACACGGCAGCGACGTGCGGGTTTTGCGATTGGACAAGCTCACGTTCTACCGTGAAATTGTGCTGCTGACCAAGTACACCCAGCGCCAATTGCCGCTCTTCGAATTATTCAGGGCGTGCGTCATCGAAGTGCTCGGTGCGCCGAAGTAGGGCGCGAGCATCGAAATTATTGAGGCTCAGGGCGAAGGATATCCGCTTTATCCGTGGGGCTTTCTGGTGAAGAATCGGGTTCTAACCAAACAGAACCTGCAGGTAGCCACCGTGAGCCTTTCTCCCTTTCACCTAGCGATTCCCGTCTACGACCTGGCCGCTGCGCGTCACTTCTACGGCGATGTGTTTGGCCTTTCGGAAGGCCGCTCCAGTGCGCAATGGGTCGACTTCGACTTCTATGGCCACCAACTGGTGATTCACGAGCATCCCAAAACTGCATCCCAGGAGTCGGTGCACTCCAACCCGGTGGACGGCCACGATGTGCCGGTGCCGCATTTCGGCATCATCCTGCAATGGGACCAGTGGGAAGCCTTGGCCGACCGGCTGCGCGCGCGGGAGACCCAATTTGTGATCGAACCCTACATCCGCTTCAAGGGCGAGGTAGGCGAGCAGGCCACCATGTTCCTGTTCGACCCGTGCGGCAACGCCCTGGAGTTCAAGGCGTTCAAAGACATGAGCCTGTTGTTCGCCAAGTAAGTGCCCACCGTGCGACCGTCGCCACCAGAGCGACGGCGTTTATAAGACAGTGAAGCCCTGCGGGGCCGATCTTCATGCCTGCCGCATGCGAGATATGCCGTGATGTCTGACGTTAACTGTGAGACCAGGCCCGTGCCTGCGTCGCTGCGTTGGCAGTTCGAAGCCTGTGGCGACAGTTGCATCGTGGTGGTGTTTGCGCCGCTGTTCAGCGCGCAGGCCAACCGCCGAGCCGTGGCGTTGAGCGCCGCGCTGCACGACTTGCAGGCGCGTGGAAAGCTGTGCGGTATCACCGACGTTGTCCCGGCACTGGTGACGGTAGGCGTGCATTATTGCCCCTACACTTTCGCAATGCAGTATCCGCACTTAACGCCCTTTGACGCCGTTGCCCAGGTGCTGGAGAACGCGCTGATGGGCCTGCAAAACACACCTCACGGCCCCACCAAACAGTTGGAAATCCCTGTGTGCTATGAGGGCGAGTACGCGCCTGATTTGTTGCACATCGCCAACGCCTGCGCCATGACGCCAAGCGAAGTGATTGCCGCGCACAGCGGCCAATGGGTGGACGTACTGATGGTCGGTTTTGCGCCGGGCCATCCTTATATCGGCATGCATCAACCCGCGTTGAAGCTGGCCCGCCGCGCGGTGCCGCGTACCCTGGTCAAGCAGGGCAGTGTGGGGTTGGCCAACTGCCAAAGCGTGATTTACCCCTCGGATTTGCCGGGAGGCTGGAACATCATCGGCCGCACGCCATTGCGCCTGTTCACGCCGGCCAACGATCCGCCGTGCCTGTTAACCGGCGGCGATCAAGTGCGTTTTGTACCCATCAGCGCCCGTGAGTTCGAGTCCCTGGCCGGAGTGCGGCCATGACAATCAAAGTGATCAGGCCCGGGCTGTTTTCCTCGTTCCAGGACACCGGGCGCACCGGTTTCCAGCATTGGGGCGTGCCGGTCAACGGTGCGATGGACCAGGACGCCCACGCGCTGGCCAACCTGCTGGTGGGCAACCCGGCCCGCGCAGCCAGCCTGGAAATCACCCTGCAAGGCCCGGTGCTGTGCTTTCAGGCCAAGGCCTTGATTGCCCTGGCAGGCGCCGACCTGGGTGCACGCCTGGACGGTGTGGTGCTCAAACCAGGGCAGGCCATCTGCGTAAAACCGGGCGCGGTGCTGAGCTTCGAAAAGCGCGAATACGGTGTGCGGGCTTACCTGGCCGTCAGCGGTGGTTACCTGCTGCAAGCGGTGATGAACAGTGCCAGCACTTACAGCCGAGGCGGGTTTGGTGGGCTGTGCGGGCGCGCGCTTAAAGCGGGCGATGTGATCCCTATCTGTTCTTCATTTGCCAACCCGCCACGGGTGAATATCCCCGCCGGCTGGTTGCTCAACTCGCCAGCCAATGCCGTCTCGATCCGCGTGATGCACGGCCGCGAATGGAGCGACTTTTCTGCGTCGGCCCGTCATGACTTCCTCAACGAAGCTTATCAAATGACGGCCGCCTCGGACCGCATGGGCTACCGGCTGGAAGGCGCCGCCCTGGACCTGACGCAGCCCAGGCAACTGCTCTCCGAAAGCGTGACCTTCGGCACCGTGCAAGTGCCGGCGGGCGGGCAGCCGATAGTGTTGATGGCCGACCGGCAAACCACCGGTGGCTACCCACGCATTGCGCAGGTGGCCAGTGTCGATCTACCCAAACTCGCGCAGTTGATGCCGGGTGATGAAATTCGCTTCTCACTGATCGATTTGCCCACCGCTCAAGCACTGCTTGTAGCGCGTATGCGTTTGCTTAAAAAACAGGAGGCCGCCCACTCATAAACCCGCGTAGCCACCCAACAATAAAAACCGGAGCGCTACATGATCAAGCCTAGGTTCCCCCTTCTTACTGTCGAGCATTAAAACCCCTGGTATCCCGGCGGGTTTACTTCTGGGTGGCGCAATCCACCCCAATAACTCAAACGACCCAAGGTCGGAGTGGAAGGTGTTTATGTCTCGAGTGTTTTCTACTACAGCGCCATCGCCGCGTGTTAATGCGCGTGCAAAAACCACCGACACCAGTGCCACTGACATAGCCAAGCGCGCTGCGATCGCCGCCGCCACGGGCACGGCGGTGGAGTATTACGAATTCGGTGTATATGGCTTTATGGCGACGATTATCGCGCCGTTGTTTTTCCCCAGTGATAACGCCGCTGCGGCGTTGTTGGCCACGCTGGCCGTATTCGGCAGTGCCTTTCTGATCCGGCCGCTGGGCGGGATTCTGCTGGGGCGCCTGGCCGACCGTATCGGCCGACGCAAAGTATTGCTCAGTACCGTGATCGGCATGGGCACCGCGACGGCGGCCATCGGCCTGCTACCAACCTCGGCCCAGGTGGGCATTGTTGCGCCGATCCTGCTGGTGCTGATCCGGCTGGCTCAGGGCTTTTTTGCCGGTGGCGAGGTGGTTGGCGCGGCGGCTTTCCTGGCCGAGTCTTCGCCCAAAGGCCGCCGTGGGTTTTATGGCGCCTTCACGCCGGTCGGCGTGGCGATTGGCGGCTCGATGGCGGCAATCATCTGCGGCATTACCACCGGCCTGGTCGATGCCGAACAACTGCAAGCCTGGGCCTGGCGGATTCCGTTTTTCCTGGCCATTCCCCTGGTGATCTTCTCTTGCATCATGCGCCACAACGTCGAGGAAACCCCGGAGTTCAAAGCCTTCCTGGCGGTAGAAAAACCACCCACCGCACCGGTCAAGGAGGTGCTCACCCAGAACCTGCCGGCCGTGCTGCGGGTGGTGGTGTTCGCTTTTGCACAGAACGCCGGCTACTACATCGGCCTGGTGTTCATGAACATCTACCTCACCACCTACCTGCATTTTGAAAAAGCCAAAATCTACTGGGTGATTGCCGGCGTCAGCCTCTGCATGGCGGCGATGATGCCGTTGTGGGGCGGGCTGTCGGACCGCATCGGGCGCAAGAAGGCCCTGGCGATTGGTTTTGTCGGCTATGCGGTGCTGGTTATTCCAATGATGGTGTTGATGAACAACAGCAGCCTGTTGATTGCGGTGCTGGCGTTTTTTGTCGCGACGCTGCCCATGCCGGTGATCCAGTCAGTGGGCTATCCCACCTACGCCGAACAGTTCCCGACCCGCGTGCGCTATACCGGCATGGCGATCAGTATCAACCTGGGCGCGATTTTAGGCGGCGGGATCACGCCGTATATCGTCACCGCGTTGATCGGCTCGACCGGCAACCTGCTGGTGCCAGGGTTTTTCATGGCCGGGGCGGCGGTGTGTGCGTTGTTGGCCTTGACCACCCTGCGGGAGACGGCCCAAGGTGATCTACGCCGCTGAATCGGTATGTCTGAATCGGTCCTGAAGTGGTCCGGCGCCGGCCTGTTGCTCATCGACAGGTGTGCTTACCATGGCTTGCATCAACCGCCGTGATGCAAGCCAAAAGGACCTCTCATGAGCCGCAAAGCCCTTATCGTTATCGATGTGCAGCATTCATTCCGTCAATCTGCATACTGGTCCGAAAATGACCTGCCAAAGTTTCTGGAAAAACAGCAAGCGCTGATCGATGGGTGTGTTCAACAGGGCATCCCGGTGATACAAGTCTTCCATGTTGAAGACCAAGGGCACTTTTCGATGGCATCGGGCAATGTCAAAACCTTGAGCGAGTTGTCGATCAACCCCGACCTGATTATCCACAAGCGTTTTCACAGCGCCTTCGCTGGCACGCCTTTGGCTGCGCGGCTGACGCAGATGGGCGTGAGCGCGCTGATCATCAGTGGCATCCGCACCGAGCAGTGCTGTGAAACCACCACGCGGCAGGCGTCGGACAGCGGTTTTAGCGTGGATTTTGTCAGCGAAGCGACCCTGACCTTCCCGATGACCCATGCGCGCAGTGGCCGCGAGTACAGTGCCGCCGAGATTCGCGAGCGTACCGAACTGGTGCTGGAAGAGCGCTTTGCGCGCATCGTCACCGTCGCCCAGGCCTTGGAGAGTTGAACCCGTGAGCGTGCCGGTGCTGTTCGTGCTGTTGCCCAATGTGCTGATGCTGGACCTGGCCGGCCCCGCCGAGGTGCTGCGCCTGGCCGCGCAGGCCGATGACCCGGCGGCCATTGACTTCGACTTGCAGTACGTCAGCCCGGTGCCGTCCCTGCAAACCTCGATTGGCTTGCCGCTGGCCGGCTTGGCGCCACTGCCGCCCAGCCTGGCGCCCGGCACGCTGGTGGTGTTGGTCGGCTCCACGTCGAAGGTGAGCAAGGCGCAGCAACAGGCGTTCGAGTCGGCCAGCGACACCTTGACCCAATGGCTGCAACGCGTGTTTGCACCGTCGGGCGCGCGGCTGGTGTGCGTGTGCGCCGGCGCATTGAGTGCCGCCCGAGCCGGGTTGCTCGATGGCCGCCAGTGCACCACCCACCACGCGCTGTGCGCGGCATTGCAGGCCCTGGCGCCCAAGGCCCGGGTGCTGGAAAACCGGCTGTATGTCACCGACGGCCCGGTCAGTTGCAGCGCCGGTGTCACGGCGGGTATCGACCTGATGCTGCACCTGCTCGCCGAGTTGGCCGGGCCACGCCTGGCCTGCAGCGTGGCGCGCGACATGGTGGTGTACATGCGTCGCAGCGGCGCCGACCCGCAGCTCTCAGCCTGGATCACCGGGCGCAACCACCTGCACCCGGCCGTGCACCGGGTGCAGGACGCCATCGCCGCGGCGCCCTGTGAAGCCTGGACCGTCACCCGCATGGCCGAACTGGCGTGCACCAGCAGCCGCCATCTGGCGCGGCTGTTCCTCGAACACGTTGGCATCAGCCCGCTGGATTACCTGCACACGCTGCGTATCAGCGTGGCCCGTGAACTGCTTGTGGCGTCGAGCCTGGACATGGAAACCGTCGCCGAGCGCGCAGGTTTTGGTTCAGCCCGGCACCTGCGGCGTATCTGGAGCAAGTATGAGCGGGGCACGCCTTCAAGCGGGCGTATCGACGCCGCTGGTTGAGGCTTGATCGGCCTCGGCTTCGAGTTTGGCGCGGTCGGCTTTGCTGATGTATTTGTCTTTGCTTTTGGGCGCCAGTTTGGCGCTGGCCTTCTTGGCTTTGGCCTTGAAGAGCTGCTTGAGTTTTTTCTGGCGGTTCATGTGTCGGTGCCTGGTGGGTGAAGGCGCGGATGATATCAGGTTAAAAACCTGGGTCGCTTTTTAGCGTCAATCTGTGCATTGAACGCCCTGGGGTTTTACCAATAATCGGGCCGTGAATTCAGCACAAACGGAAAACACCGATGAGCCTCCACACCCGCACCAAACGCTTGACCGTCCCGCAACTGGTCGCCATGAAGGGCCAGCAGAAAATCGTCTCCCTCACCGCGTACTCCAGTGCCATCGCCATGCTGATCGACCCGCTGGTCGACTTCATTCTGGTGGGTGATTCCACGGCGATGGTCGGCTACGGCCGGGCCTCGACTTGCCGATGATGTGCGCCATGGCCGTTTCCCTGAAGCGCGGCATTGCTACGGGCTTTGATCGAGCGCCTCGGCCAATAGCTTTATGGCCTGGGCGATGTCCTTGCTCCAGTCGAGGGTGTAGCTCAGGCGCAGGTGCTGCGGCCAGGCGCCGTGCTGGCTGAACAGCTCGCCAGGTGCGATGACGATGCGCTGGGCCAGCAGGCGCGCAAACACCTGGCGCATATCAACCGCGCGCGGCGCCTGGAGCCAGAAGCTGGCGCCGCCCTGGGGCGCGATCACCTGCCAGTGTTGCTCCAGCAAAGCCTTCATGCCGGTCATGCGCTCCAGCAGCGCCCGCAGCGCTTTCAAATGCGTGTCGAGGCGCCTGGAGGTGAGCAACTTGGCAATGGCCCGCTGCCGGATCGGCGAGAGGCGAAACCCGCGCTCCATAAACACCCGTTGCAATTGCGCCGCATGCCCGCGGCACAGCACATAGCCATACGGCGCTTCCGAGCCGATGACCTTATCGAAGGTCGAAAACACCAACAGCTTCTGCGGCTCGGCAAAGTCGCGATAACGCGCCGGCATCGTTTCGAAATACAGCTCGCCGTAAGTGTCGTTTTCCAACAGCCAGATATCCTGCGCCGCCAGCCAGCGGCAGATCTGCTGCTTGTCGTGTGCCGGCATCACGCCGCCCTGGGGGATATTCACCGTTGACGACAGCACCGCCAGGCGAATCGGCTCGCGCATCAACACGCCTTCCAGCGCCGCCAGGTCGAAACGCCCGTGGGCGTCGAGGGGCATTTCGATCACGCGAATCTTCGCCGCCTGCAACTGGCGAAGGATCGCCCACGAACAGGGTGACTCCACCAGCGCCACGGTGCCGCACAGGTCCAGGGCATTGAGTGCCGCATCCAGCACGCTGTGCAAGTCCGCGCCTATATACACCTGGTCGGCCTGCCAGTAGCGGCCGGCAGATTGGGTGTAGCGCTCGGCCAATGCCGCGCGCAACTCAGGTTCACCGAAGGGTAAATAGAGCGGCGCGAGGGAGCGTGGGTGCTGGCGGGTCAGTTCACGCTCAAGCATCAGCAGCGGGTTTTCCAGCGACAACAGCATCGCCGGTGCATCACTGCTCAAGGCGAGCATTCCCGGCTGGCGGGCATTGGCAAACACCTGGTCGAGCAGGTTGGTTTCAGGGGAGGTTGCAGTCGAAATCATGGCTCTTATGAAATAGCCCTGTTTGGGCCGCGCGTAGATCCGCCCTTCATCCTCAAGCAAAGCATAGGCATATTTGGTGGTCGACACCGACACGCCCAGGCGCTCGGCCAATTGGCGCAGGGACGGCAGTTTGCGCTCGCCTGGCGACGGGCTGGCGTCGATCAACTCGACCAGGTAGCGGTAGACCGCTTGATAGGCAAAGCCAGCGTCTTTGGGTTTATCCATGATCCTTTGCGCTGCGCAAAACAGAGTGGGAAGAGGGCCTGCCAGTATCACCCAAGGCGATCTCATTTGCGCGCGTCCAGGGCATAAACAGCCCCACGGCTACGACCCATTGGGTTTCAGGCGACCCATCATGAACAGGGCTAAAGGTTTAGTGAAATCGTTTCATTATCTCTTGCTCTATGGCCAGCCTACACTCCACCTTAATTATTGAAACTGTAAAGACTTGGGTCAAATGTCGGCGCGTTGCTGAAAGGCAAGCGGTGAACTCAAGTCCGTCTCAACTTTTAAGGTGTCAGGTGGTCATGAGCAACGCGTTTGAGTTTACGATTAAGAGTATTTGTTTTGACGAACACTATCGCCCCTCCGAAAATACGCGCATCACCACCAATTTCGCTAATTTGGCGAGGGGCGAGCGCCGCCAGGAGAACTTGCGCAATACCTTGAAGATGATCAATAACCGCTTTAATGCCTTGGCGCATTGGGATAATGCCAACGGTGATCGGTATGCGCTCGAACTCGAAATCGTGTCCGCCGAGATGCAGATCGGTGTTGAAAACAATGGACAGGCGATTCCACTGATCGAAGTATTGAAAACCACGATTGTGGACCGTAAAACCAACGAGCGGCTTGAGGGTATCGTCGGCAATAATTTCTCTTCATATGTACGCGACTATGACTTTAGCGTGGTGTTGTTGGGCCATAACCAGGGCCAGGCTGAGTTCAGCACGCCTGACAATTTCGGCGACTTGCACGGCAAGCTGTTCAAGTGCTTCGTGAACTCGAGTGCGTACACACGGAATTTCAAAAAGCTACCCGTGATCTGCCTGAGTGTTTCGAATACTAAAACCTATCATCGCACTGAAAATCTGCACCCTGTGCTGGGTGTTGAATACCAGCAGGATGAGTATTCCTTAACTGATGAATACTTCAAAAAGATGGGCTTGAGCGTTCGCTATTTCATGCCGGCAAACAGTGCTGCGCCGTTGGCGTTTTACTTCTTCGGCGACGTGCTCAGCGATTACACCAATCTTGAGCTTATCAGCACCATTAGCACGATGGACACCTTTCAAAAAATCTACCGGCCTGAAATTTACAATGCAAATTCTGTTGCCGGAAAACGCTACCAGCCGAGTTTGAAGCATCAGGATTATTCATTAACACTCATTGTTTATGATCGAGAAGAACGTGGTCGGCTGGCGATAGAGCAGGGCAGGTTTGTTGAGGAGAACTTTATCAAACCCTATCACGCTGTGCTTGAACAGTGGTCCGCTCAATACGCCGCTTGACTCATCAAACGTACAAGGTTGTCCCTATCATGAAAAAGTTATTACCCACTTCAACCGCTGGCAGCTTGCCAAAACCCGCTTGGCTTGCCGAGCCCGAGACGCTGTGGTCACCCTGGAAGTTGCAAGGTGATGAGTTGGTTGAGGGCAAGCAAGATGCCTTGCGCCTGGCATTGCAGGAACAGCAACACGCCGGGATTGATATCGTCAGTGACGGTGAGCAGACTCGCCAACACTTCGTGACCACGTTTATCGAACACCTCAGCGGGGTTGATTTCGAGAAACGTGAAACCGTCAGGATTCGTGATCGCTATGACGCGAGCGTGCCGACGGTGGTGGGCGCCGTTGCCCGGCAAAAGCCGGTGTTTATCGAAGATGCCAAGTTCTTGCGCCAGCAAACCGACCAGCCGATCAAATGGGCGCTGCCAGGCCCAATGACCATGATCGATACGCTGTATGACAACCACTATAAAAGCCGCGAAAAACTCGCGTGGGAATTCGCCAGGATCCTCAATGAAGAAGCCCGGGAATTGGAAGCGGCGGGCGTCGACATTATTCAGTTTGATGAACCGGCCTTTAACGTGTTCTTTGACGAGGTGAATGACTGGGGCGTCGCCACCCTGGAACGGGCGATTGAAGGTCTTAAATGTGAAACGGCGGTGCATATCTGTTATGGCTATGGCATCAAGGCCAACACCGATTGGAAAAAGACCCTGGGGTCGGAGTGGCGGCAATATGAAGAAGCCTTCCCCAAACTACAGAAATCCAGCATCGATATCATTTCGCTGGAATGTCACAACTCCCATGTCCCCATGGACCTGATTGAGCTCATTCGTGGCAAAAAAGTCATGGTCGGGGCTATTGATGTGGCAAACCACAGCATTGAAACGCCCGAAGAAGTGGCCAATACCCTGCGCAAAGCCCTTCAGTTTGTTGATGCCGACAAGCTCTATCCATGCACTAACTGTGGCATGGCGCCCTTGCCTCGCCACGTGGCAAGGGGCAAGTTGAATGCGTTGAGTGCGGGTGCAGAGATCGTTCGACGAGAACTCCTCAACGCGCGCTAAGCCACCATTGGAAGGTGGGCACTGGCTGGACTGCGAAACTCACGCCGAACACGCCGCCGGTGACCACTTGATTGTGATGAGTGAAGTGAAAGCGTTAAGCCTGCAAGAACCTGCGGCGGCGCAGCCCTTGCTGTACTTCAAAGGGCAATATTGCAACATCGCCGCACAGGTTTAATGGACAAGAGGAGGGCAGGATTCTGACCTGCCCCCAATCACTTACTGGCGTAAGAACTCAAGCAAGTCCGCATTGATAACGTCCGCGTTTGTCGTCGGCATCCCATGGGGAAACCCCGCGTACGTCTTCAGCGTCCCGTTCTTCAACAGTTTTGCCGACAACGGCCCGGAATCTTCATACGGCACAATCTGGTCATCATCGCCGTGCATCACCAGCACGGGGATGGTGATGCGCCGCAAAGCCTCGGTAAAGTCCGTTTGGGAAAACGCCACAATCCCGTCGTAATGGGCGATTGCGCAACCCATCATGCCTTGTCGCCACCAGTTCTGGATCACGCCTTCCGCCGGTTTTGCACCTGGCCGGTTATAGCCATAAAAAGGCCCCGATGGTACGTCGCGATAGAACTGCGCACGGTTGGCTTTGAGTTGCGCCTGCATGTCGTCGAACACCGACTTGGGCAAGCCGCCTGGATTGCTCGGTGTTTGCAGCATCAACGGTGGCACGGCGCTGATGAGGACGGCTTTGGACACGCGGTCCTCGCCGTGGCGGGCAATGTAGTGAATGACTTCGCCACCGCCGGTGGAGTGGCCCACATGGGCGGCGCCCTGTACACCAAGGTGGTTGACCACGGCGGCGACGTCGTCGGCGTAGTGGTCCATGTCGTGGCCGTCCCAGACCTGGCTGGAGCGGCCATGGCCGCGGCGGTCGTGGGCGACCACGCGGTAACCGTTAGCCAGGAAGAACAGCATCTGCGCGTCCCAGTCATCGGCGCTCAGTGGCCAGCCGTGGTGGAAGAAGACCACTGGGGCATCGCGTGGGCCCCAGTCTTTGTAAAAGATTTCAACGCTGTCCTGCGTAGTCACATACCCCATGTTCATCTCTCCAAAGTGATTGATCGGCCATGAACAGCAACGTGTTGATCGTGACCGGTTGAACAAAGTGCGGCTCAACCGATGGGCGGCCACGCTTGGCTGCCTGATCACTTGAGGTTTACAGTCCGCCTCAAGGTCACTGAGTGGGCGGAGTGGAACATGAGAATAGGCGAATTGGCGAAACTCAGCGGGTTGGCGCCATCACGCATCCGCTTCTACGAAGCGAGCGGGCTGATCAAGTCGGTCACGCGCAAGGCCAACGGTTATCGTGACTATGCGCCGGAGGCTGCGGGGATGTTGCAACTGATCACGGGCGCGCAGGCGGCAGGGTTTTCCCTGGAAGAAATCCGCCAATTGCTGCCGATGAATGCCGACGGCTGGCAGCACGAGGCGTTGCTCGGTGGGCTCAAGCGCAAGGTCGAGGAAATCGAGCTGCTGCAGCAACGCCTGGCGCAGAATAAAGCCCAGTTGCTGCGGGTGATTGACGGTATCGAAGGCAAGCCTGAGGGCGTAGCGTGTGCGGACAATGCGCAACTGTTGCTCAACCGCCTGCAGGATGAGCGCGAGAAAGCCGTGCATTGAGCGGAAAAAAGCCATTGACCTTAAAGTTGGCTTTAATCTTAAGGTGGTCCCACGCCAACTGAGGACTGCCCCATGAATCTGTTCGACCCCCTGTTATTACCCAACGGTTCAACCGTCAAGAACCGCATCGCCAAAGCCGCCATGGAAGAGAACATGGCGGACGCCGACCAGGCGCCCTCCGCCGATTTGCTGCGTCTCTACCAGGCTTGGGCCGACGGCGGCGCCGGCCTGATCATCACCGGCAACGTGATGGTCGACGGCCGCGCCATGACTGGCCCCGGCGGCGTGGTGTTGCAGGACGAACAGCAACTGGACAAGTTCAAGCGCTGGGCGCAGGTGGGGCGCTCAGGTGGCGCGCAGTTCTGGTTACAGATCAATCATCCGGGGCGGCAGATGCAGGCCAACCTGGGGCAACAGACCTGGGCACCCTCGGCGGTCGCCATGGACCTGGGCGCGTTATCCAAACACTTCAGCCGACCCCAGGCGATGACGGCCGAGGTGATTGCCGAGGTTATCCAGCGTTTTGCGCGCGCCGCTCGCCTGGGCGAACAAGCCGGTTTTACCGGTGTGGAAATCCATGCAGCGCATGGTTATTTGTTGAGTCAGTTCCTCTCACCGTTGAGCAACCAACGCAACGACGCGTGGGGCGGCTCCCTGGAAAACCGCGCGCGGCTGTTGCTCGATATCGTCAGGGCGGTACGGGCGGTGGTTAGCAGGGAATTTGCGGTGGCGGTCAAACTCAATTCCGCCGATTTCCAGCGCGGCGGGTTCACCGCCGAGGATGCCAGGCAGGTGGTTGAATGGCTCAACGACCTGGGTGTGGACCTGGTGGAATTGTCCGGTGGCAGTTACGAAGCGCCCGCCATGCAAGGGGACGCGCGTGACGGCCGCACCCTGGCGCGTGAAGCTTATTTTGTTGAGTTTGCCCACGACATCCAGACGGTCGCCAAGATGCCGGTGATGGTCACCGGCGGGATCCGTCGACGTCCGGTGGCTGAAAGCGTGGTGCAAGGCGGCGTGGACATGGTGGGCATCGGCACCGCATTGGCGATTGATCCGTACCTGCCGCGTGCGTGGCTTGAAGGCAAAGACACCGCGCCAGAACTGCCGCCGATCACCTGGAAAAACAAAGCCTTCGCCTCCTTGGCCAATATGGCGCTGGTCAAGTTCCAGCTGCGCAAACTCAGCCAGCGCAAGCAGCCTGATCCCGGCGTATCACCGTTACGCGCATTGATCGAGCAACAACTGGGCAACGCTTTGCGCACGCGGCAGTATCGCCGCTGGATCGCCAAGCGTAGCGCATAGGTGGTGGTCAGGACGTGGTCGTTTGCGCCGCTGCAACCTTCATCAAAGGTGGGAGCGAATCGTCGCACCGCTGCGACAGCATCAATTGGGTGTGCCCGATGCACCGAGGTGCCTGTATCGCAGGTAAGCCAGCTCCCACCTTTAATCGGCGGTGTTTGGACGCTCGCGCTCTCCCAGCGCTGGCGCTACTTCCTGGGCCACCTCGATAAACGCCCGCGCCGCCGCGCTCTGGTAAACCCCTTTGCGCTGCATCAACACCGCCGTGCGCTGCAACCGTTGCGGCCCCAGTTCAATCGCGGCCAACTCGGGATGCGCCCGTGCAATCGCGGCCGGCAACAGCGTCGACAGCGTGGTCCTGCGCACCACCTCGATCAATGCGCCAATCACATTGGCCTCCATCACCACGCGTGGGCGGATGCCGTGTTGGTTGCAGTAGCGGTCGATCTGCTCGCGGGTGGCGAATTCCTTGCTGAGCAAGATCAGCGATTCGCCATTCAGCGCCTGCAGCCCGATGGCTGCCTCGCCTGCCAACGGGTGTTGGCTGCCGACCACCAACGCCAGGGTTTCCACCAGCAGCGGACAGCTGTCGATGTCGGGTGCGTGCGCTTGATCAAAGGCAATGCCCACATCCAACTCGTCAGCCAGCAACTGGTTCTCCATCTGCTCCTGGGCGGCTTCACGCACGTTCAGCGTGATGTTCGGGTAGCGACTGTGGAAGGCTTCCACCACTGGCCCCACCAGGTAAGTGGTGAAGGTGGGCGTGACTGCAATTCGCAACGTCCCACGGCTCAAATCAGCCACGTCATGGATCGCGCGCGTGCCTTCCTGCAGAGCCTGCGCCGCGCGTAACGCATAGCGCAGGTAAACCTCGCCGGCATCGGTCAGACGTGTCTTGCGCCCCGAGCGGTCAAACAATTGCGCGCCGAGGCTTTCTTCCAACTGCCGTACTTGTTGCGACAACGCCGGTTGCGAGACATGCAGGGCTGTCGCCGCCTTGGTAAAGCCCTGATGCTCTGCGACGGCAAGGAAGTAATGGATATGGCGCGCGAGCATGCTTGTACTCATAAGATTATCTGATGCGCTTGATCATATATGAGACTTTTACCTTATTTAAGTGGCTGGGTAACCTTTGCTTCATCGCATCGCGAACCAAAGGAGTCACCCATGCAAGACATCATCGACGGTTTCCTGAAGTTTCAACGTAACGCCTTCCCCGAGCGTGCCGGCTTGTTCAAAGACCTGGCCAACCAGCAGAGCCCACGGGCGCTGTTCATCTCCTGCTCCGACAGCCGCCTGGTGCCGGAGTTGGTCACGCAGCGCGAGCCGGGCGACCTGTTCGTGATCCGCAACGCCGGCAATATCGTGCCGTCCTACGGCCCTGAGCCGGGCGGCGTGTCGGCCTCGGTGGAGTACGCCGTCGCCGCCCTGCAAGTCAGCGACATTGTGATCTGCGGGCATTCCGATTGCGGCGCCATGACCGCCATCGCCACCTGCAAATGCCTGGACCACATGCCTGCCGTGGCCGGCTGGTTGCGCTACGCTGACTCCGGCCGGGTGGTCAACGAGGCCCGCCAGCATGTCGACCAGCACGCCAAAGTCGCCTCCATGGTGCGCGAAAACGTCATCGCGCAATTGGCCAATATCCAGACGCACCCATCGGTGCGCCTTGCTCTCGAAGAAAAGCGCGTAACGCTGCATGGCTGGGTCTACGACATCGAAAGTGGCTGCATCCAGGCCTTCGACGGCCGCACCGGCCAGTTTGTAGCCCTTGCCGACAACCCGACCGCGCGCGCCGTTTCCTACTAACCCCGACTTTTTACCCACGGAGATAACCCCATGATCCAGTCGCAAATCAGCCAGACCACTCGCCTTGCCCTGACCGACGTCATCCTTTTGGCTAAAGCCCGCAAAGACCTGTCTTTCGCCCAGATCGCCGAAGGCACCGGCCTGCACGAGGCCTTCGTTACCGCCGCCTTGCTCGGCCAGCACCCACTGCCCGCCAGCGCCGCTCAAGTCGTTGCCGATACCCTGGGCCTGGATGCGGATGCCGTGCTCCTGCTGCAAACCATCCCGGTGCGCGGCAGCATCGGCAACGGTGTGCCGACCGACCCGACCATCTACCGCTTCTACGAAATGATCCAGGTCTACGGCACCACGCTCAAGGCGCTGGTCCACGAGAAGTTTGGCGACGGCATCATCAGTGCGATCAACTTCAAGCTGGACGTCAAAAAGGTTGAAGACCCGGACGGTGGCTCCCGTGCCGTGATCACCCTGGATGGCAAGTACCTGCCGACCAAGCCGTTCTGATTGCCTTCACCACGGCCCGGCGCTGCGAAGCGCATGGGTCACGGCGGCCACATTGTTGGCCTGTCCTCTGTGTGTCAGCGGTCGGTGGTTTTCTGACTATGTGAGCAAGCAGAATTAAGCCTGCTCAATACTCCTCGCCAGTCCTGCCGCCCACGCTGTAGTCATCTTTGCCCCCACCTCCTCAAATGCTGGGTGGCTGGTTCGATAGTCCGAAAGCTCCGTAAGCGCGCAGGTCATACCATTGTGTACTCGGGTGAGCAATTCATTGCAGCGAGCCTCAGTCAAATTGCATGAGCTACGCCCGAACTGGACCAGCATCTTACGCTTCGGCCACGCTTTCGAGCCGCCGAGCAGCAGGCCCATAATGTCATTGCTCTGGTACACCGTGGTTGTCACGAGGTCGTAGGCAGGCGCGAGCCAGATATCCGCATCTTCGGCACAGTTCTCATAGAGCAGGCCGAAGTTCTTCAAGTGACCGTCACCATTTTGAATACCCGCCGAGAGCGCCACCATCATGAAAAAGTCCTCCAGAGCCTTGGTCACACGGGAAGGCGACACGTAAGCCTTTATCAGCTTCGCGCAGCCCTGGTAACTGCCGTCGTACTTCTTTTCGGTTCCCCAGCCGGATAGAACGCACATGTCCTCAAAACCGAGGTAGGCGTTACTGCCAATGTCGAACCGTTTCACCACAAGTAATTTGCCCTGCTGGCTCAGTTGGCACTCAGGCACTTCCAGGCCCGTATGAAAGGCAGCGCGCATGCAGAAAAATTCGTTGGCCGCCAGTTGCGCAAAATCTGAATTATTGAACGCCTTCACCAAGTGTGTGGCGCCTCGATGAGTGAGGCGTGCAACGTCGGGGTCTGCGTTGTCGACATTGCGCACCAGTACTTTCGGTTGTACACCTGATACGCCTGAGTAGGCTGCGTAGGTTTTCATTAAATCATCGAAAAGATCTTTCGCCCCGTCATGGATCAACAGCTCAGAAAGCTTAATCCCAGGCAGTGATTCGTCGCCGATGTCGCGGGCAACGCTAATGCGGCCTAACTGGTGCGGGCCTACGATACCCAGTAAAGCGTAATCATCAAAACCGCGCACTGACTTGCTGAAGCGCCGCACAAGTTCCGCTTTGAGGTGCCCTTCGGGTATGTTCATCTCAAATAGAGGATGGATGCCATACGCCCAGTTGTAGCTCTCTAATCGCACGGGCATGGTCAAAGAGACCGCATCCTTTTCGGCCACAGCATGGTCATACGAGAAAATCGAATCGCGCGGGTTTTCGTCGCTTCGCCCGAGTGTGCCGGCCGCCACGCCGCCGACACCGATGTACAACCTGTCACCTTGCCTAGTCATGAACGTTTCCTGCTTTCAGTTCATCAAGCGACTTGCGCCGACGCTTAGGTGTCGCAGACAACTCGTACCCAAGGCCCTCGAGGATCGCTGAAACCTTGCGAATCCCCACCTCAGGAATAGTGTTGTTCTCGATCCCTGAGATGGTTGCCCGGCTCATTCCATGGCGTTGCGCAAGCTGGCTTTGTGAAAGACCGGCCGCCTTACGCAAATTTTTGATCAGGAGGCCTAGATCGTTCATGTTAAATTGCATCCTATACAATGCATTTATAGATTTAAATCTTAATATGCATCGTATTTGATGCGTTTTGATTTGAATAGATCTTTCTTCTAATGGGAGGCTGTCTGCCCCAGAAACCCCGTAATCAGCCCCACCACCTGCTGCTGAATCACCGCCCGTGGCCGCCCACCCTCGCCATCACGGCAAATCATGCCATCGCCCGGCGAGCTTTCCTCAATCAACGCGATTGCACCCGGCTTGCAGATCGACATAAAGCTGAAGTGCGTGGCGTCGCTGATTTCCACGTACTGGGTCGAGGCTTTTGGCAGGCGCTTGACCAGGTCGGCGGATTCCAGGTTGGGGTCCATATCCTCGGTTGGCACGCCCCCCGCGATGACCAGCGCGGGCACCTTGAATGCCGCCAGGCTGGCGTCGGTCATGCCGCGTGACAGGCCCAGGTCCAGAGACACGATGGCGGTGACGCGTTTGTCGCTCAAGTCCGCGGCCAGCCGGGCTTTGCCTTCGGGCGTCGCGGCGGGGTTCATCTCGTGGTAGACGATGCAACCGCCCAGCTTCGGGTGTGCGGCGCAGTCGCGGCTGAACAGGTCAGGATCGAAGCGCGCGCCGGCGATTTCCAGCACGGTCCAGCCGCCGAGGGAATGGCCGACGGCGGCGATCTGTTGGCTCGCCACTGCGCCAAATTGCTTGGGTTGAGCCAGCACCGCGTCGATGGCGCGGCTCAGGTCGGCCGGGCGCTGCCATAGCTGCGCGGCCGTTTGCGGGTTGCGGTCCTGGGTGGTGGTGCCGGGGTGGTTCACCGCCGCGACGATGTAACCGCTGTGCGCCAATGCACTGGCCAGCCACACCTGCTTGCCCCAGTTGCCACCGTACCCGTGGGATAGCACCACTAGCGGATGCTCGCCCGCTGCCGGTGCTGCGTCGGGCACGGCGAGGGCGCCGATAAAGACTGCGTTGTCGGCGATCAGCTTGGGTTTGGCCGTGGTGGTGGCGGGGTACCAGACCACCAGCTCCAGCGGGCGGTTGTTGTGCGCGTCGGGCAGGGTGGTGGTTTTGAAACCGACCGAGCTTTCGTCGGCGAAAGCAGGGGCGGCCAGGCAGAGCAGGAACAGGGCGCGCAGAGCGGTTTTCATTGTTTTTATCGTCCTTGATGAGGTGGCGCATCATGACGGGAAAAACCCCGTTTGAGTAGAGGGCAGGCGGGACTAGGAAGTAACTGACGCGCTCCTACTTTTAGGTATGACAGAGCGGTCCTTAGTGTTTTTAGGAAGTGGCTGGCTTACATGAGTTGATTATTCGTGCAGTGTTGGGGGCGTGAATCCTACCGCGCAAATGATTGCATTGAATGCAGGCTGAGTACTTGATTATTAACTCTAGGGTGATAACGATGAAAAGGTTACTTGCGGTTTCGTATGGTGTTGGTGTGCGTAGAGCGTTGTTTGGCGTATTGGTTGTTATGGCGGTACCCGCGATGGGTATTGCTTACGCGCAAGAAAGAGTAATCAATAAAATCAGCAAGCCTGCCGTCATTGTCGTGTTGTCGGATGGTAGCTTTGGACTCGCCTTTTTCCAACTTCTCAATGTCGACTTTCCTCCAGGTACTACAACGCTGCCCAAAAAATTGCTGGGGATTGAATGGGCGACTACTTACTACCCAGATGCAATCGGTGAGTCGATTGAGTTGTGCTACTTTCGTCCCTATAACAGCGTTAGAGAGCATTGCCGAGAGATTAGTAAGAATTCATCGGGTGTCATGTTTGACTTTAATGATTTGCCCTTCGGTAATGGCGCCAAGGTCGTCATAAGGCATGATATTAAGGGGGCGGGAGTCCGCATCGCTAATGCTGCTGGCAACGATTCAGTTACTTACCGTTATAGCTACTAACGAGAGGCTGGGTTGCCTTGCGACCAATCCTGTCGCAGGGCTCCCTTCTGCATCTATGAAAGCAAGCACTGCTTGTTTTATGTGGGGTCAAGTCATGATCAATATCACGCCTTACACATCGTTGCTTAACCACCGGTTGGCTGACAAACCCGTTACTGCTCAGAGCCAATTACCCGTCTTGCCTAACGACGCCGCCGGCGCTTTTACAGGCGCTGCGACTGAGAGCAATGTCTCGATCCTTTCCCGTCAATTAGGTGAAGCGGCAGCACGCGCTGAAACCCGTGAGGCCGGGCGTCTCGAATCGATTGCGGGTGACGGCTATTTCATGGGCAAGGCTCAGCACGACGCCGAAGTTCCAAAGACAGACTCACTGGAATTAATCAGTCGTGCCAAACAGGCAACCGACTTCCTCAACGGATCTGACAGTAACCCGTTCAAAGGCCTTTCTCTCGATCAATTGAGCCTTATTGCTCGCGACGAGGGCGGTCCTTTCACCATCAATGAACGGCGTGCGGCTTGGGGGGAAGCCAATAGCCTGACTATTCTGAATGCGCGGGCATCGTCTTCCGCCCCTGCACCCGACAGCAGGCGCGACCTTATGGTCTCCCGTCTGTTCAACGGTTCAGAGCCCGAGGTAGCCGACCCTAAGACTAACCGTAACGACCGGCACCGCAACGAATATCTCACTCGCGACGATCGCGACATACTGTCCCAGATGTACGCTTATGCGGATTCGGAGGGTGCGGATCTGGACTATGTTGATAATGTCGCCGGTTGGCTCGCCCACTATCGTGGGCACGACAATGGTCGCACTATCAATAATGCCAATAACGGAAAGGGGTACAACTCAGAAGGCTATATGATCACGGTCAACTTCAAGGAAAAGGATGCTGCCATCGCGTCACGTATCTTGAACAGCACTGCAATCACCAGCACGCGTCTCGATCAAGGTTTTCTACGTCATTTCCTTGATCCTGGGCAGGGTGCACTTATTCATCATGGTGGCATGGCCTTCCTTGAACAGATGGTGATCAAGTTCTCCAATGAAGCGGCGACACAACCTTCGCTTGGCAAAGAGTTCGCTCAATACACATCAATTGATATCAATGACAATATTGTGATCACCGTGCACAAGGACAAAAAGCTTCCACCTTTCGAGCCTCTGGTTATCAATGACAATGGTGTCTGGAGCGTTACCGAAAAAGGCAGAGCCGCCGGCTATTCGTTGGACCCGCAGACGGGTAGAGCCCGCTGGGCCGATCCCACTGCGGTTGTCCAGCAACCGAGCGGTTCCATCGCAGATACACCTGCCGGTCAAAGGCCGAACAGCTTCATTCTGGAAGCCCTCTCCGGCAATCGTAATCAGCCGGATGCCCGTCCGATCTGGCTGAGCAGTCTATTCAGGCTGATTCAAAATTATCGGCCTTGATTGGGCTGCGCGAGATTTCGCAGTCTTTGAGGCAACTAATCGACGCCTAACCTTGGTATTGGCCAACCCAGCCCCATAACTACCCTCGTATCCACTGAGGGCGCAGACCATGACCAACCCAACCGAAACCGCCATCCTTGCCGGCGGCTGCTTCTGGGGCATGCAAGACCTGTTGCGGCGCTACCCTGGCGTGTTGCAAACGCGCGTCGGCTACACCGGCGGCGATGTGCCGAATGCCACGTACCGCAACCATGGCAACCATGCCGAAGCCATCGAGATCGTGTTTGACCCGGCGGTGATCACTTACCGGCAGATTCTGGAGTTCTTTTTCCAGATCCATGACCCGAGCACGCCTAACCGCCAGGGCAATGACACGGGGCCCAGCTATCGCTCGGCGATTTATTACCTGAGTGAACAGCAACGCGACATTGCCGAAGATACGGCGGCCGACGTGGATGCGTCGAAGCTGTGGCCGGGCCGTGTGGTCACCGAGATTGAGCCGGCAGGGCCGTTCTGGGAGGCGGAGCCTGAGCATCAGGATTATCTGGAGCGGATACCGAATGGGTATACCTGCCACTTTATTCGGCCGAACTGGAAGTTGCCGAAGCGGGCGTGAGAGTTCGCATGACGTGAACCCTGCGCCGACCAAAATGTGGGAGCAGGCTTGCTCGCGAAAGCGGTGTATTAGCCAACACATTCAGTGACTGACACTCCGCTTTCGCGAGCAAGCCCGCTCCCACATTAGATGTGTGTTGCCTTATGCTCAGCGATCCATTGCGCCGTTAGCTGGCGGCCTCGCGCTCCAGCAGCTTGTCCATCAGTAACACCCCCAACTCACTCAACTGGTGAATCGCCAGCGCCACGTCGCGCTGTTTTCCCGTCAAATCTTCTGACAGGTCGAGCAACAAGGCAGTGACCGAGGAAAAGGTTTCGTAGCTGTTGGTGATCAGGGTTTCGTTGCTGGCGTCGGCGACGACGTTGAACAGCGCGGGTGGTGACAACGCTGGGTCGGCTTTTGGATTGAGGTAGTGATCTATCGCACGATGCGCGGCCTGATTGAGTTGCAGGTCCGGTTCGCTTGGAGGGTTCGGCGTTATTTTGAACATCATGTAATTCCTGAATGGGGCCGACACCCTTTCGCTACTACACAAAGAGGGTGGCAGCTGTACGCAGGTTAGTAGACCGGGGAATTACACAAAGCCGGCGCGCCCGAAGGCGCCCTACGCACAGCCACCATCAGGCACAGACAGGAAAGTCTGATAGATGAAGCTCATGCACCAAGTGTAATTAACCCCAGGGCTACTAAACCCGATCACTGAATTGTCAGCGACCGAGCAACCTTAGAGACGCCCACCACAGCGCACAAGCCGGCGGATTCTGACGCAAGCGTAGGCAATGGAGCAAGGCGCTGTGGCTTCGGACTTTCCTGTTTCAGTGTGCGCTGTAGGACGTGAACCCTACACTGACCTAAATGTGGGAGCGGGCTTGCTCGCGAAAGCGGTGTATCAGCCAACACATTCAGTGACTGACACTCCGCTTTCGCGAGCAAGCCCGCTCCCACATTAGATGTGTGTTGCCTTATGCTCAGCGATCCATTGCGCCGTTA
>NZ_CBFHAZ010000101.1:0-23775 GCF_965653655.1 Pseudomonas onubensis
GCGGTGTGTCAGTCAATTAATCTGTAACTGACCCACCGCATTCGCGAGCAAGCCCGCTCCCACAGTTGACTGCATCCAACCTTGACGGTGAAGTGAGGTTGGCTGTTGCCGTTGCTCTGGCCCTTACATCCTTTTCGCTGACGAATTCGGCGGTCTTTTGATCTGCGCTTGTGATCTTGATCTGAAAGCGCCCCCCAGTACACCCACCCTGCGACCCCATGCCACTTGCGTAAAAAAATGAAAATTCGTACATCCGCCGACATAAAATTCTTTTTGTCATTTTCAGTGCTGTATCCTGCCAAGGCTTTTTGAGAGCGCGGAATCACCTGCGATTGATAAAACAGATCTTGCGAGGAGCGACGACGATGCACGAGATACCTAATCTCCCCTTCCCAAGCCTGCACCCAACTGAGCAGCCAACACCGCAGCAGGCCAGTGACAAGCAGCCTGAGGCCAAAGAAGCAAAACCAGTCGACAGCAAAAGCCAGGACTGACGCCGTACCAGACCGTGTGGAAAGCGCACTTCAAGCGCTTTCCACACTGCCTGAATCACCGAGACCCCCGCCATGACCGACACCCTCCCCGACACCCCGGACGCCGCCGTACTCGACGCTGCCCTGCAGATGATCGAAGTCTGGAACCGCCTCAGCGCCGACAAACAAGCCCTGTTACTCAAGCGTTTCGGCACCCAGGAAAACGCCCTGGCCGCTCTGGTGACCACGCAAATGCTGGCCCCGCCTCAAGCCTGATGTCTTTTTGCGCTGACGTTTTGCTTTTTACCGCCCTGCCCAAGCCAAAGCATCGGTATCATTAGCAGCCTATCTTTACCTGCTGCAACGGTGGACCTCCCCCATGCCAAATACCCAGCGCCCCATGGCGGTCACGCTGCAAGTCGTTTCTATCGTGCTGTTTACCTTTATCGGCTACCTCAACATCGGCATTCCCCTGGCCGTATTGCCGGGCTATGTGCACAGTCAACTGGGCTATGGCGCGGTCATCGCGGGCTTGGTGATCAGCGTGCAATACCTGGCCACCCTGCTGAGCCGTCCGTATGCCGGCAAAATCATCGATAACCTGGGCAGCAAGCGCGCGGTGCTGATCGGTTTGGTTGGTTGCGGCCTGAGCGGCGTGTTCATGTTGCTGGCGGCGTGGTTTTCCAGCCTGCCCGGCGTCAGCCTGGTCAGCCTGCTGATTGGCCGACTGGTGCTGGGCAGCGCCGAAAGCCTGGTGGGTTCAGGCGCTATCGGCTGGGGCATCGGCCGGGTCGGTGCCGCCAACACGGCCAAGGTTATCTCGTGGAACGGCATCGCCAGCTATGGGGCGCTGGCCGTGGGGGCCCCGCTGGGCGTGCTGCTGGTCAGCCACTTGGGGCTGTGGAGCATGGGCGTCAGCATCATTCTGTTGGCAGTGCTCGGCGTGCTGTTGGCCTGGAACAAGGAAGCCGCGCCGATTGTGGCCGGCGTACGTCTGCCCTTCATGAATGTGCTGGGCCGCGTGCTACCCCACGGCTGCGCCCTCGCGTTGGGTTCGATTGGTTTTGGCACCATCGCCACGTTTATCACGCTGTATTACACGACCCAGAGTTGGGACAACGCGGTGTGGGCCTTGAGCCTGTTCGGCGCCAGTTTTATCGGCGCACGCTTGCTGTTCGGCAATTTGATCAACCGGATTGGCGGCTTTCGTGTAGCAATTGCCTGCCTGTCGGTAGAAGCCCTCGGCCTGCTGTTGCTGTGGATGGCACCCGACGCGCAATGGGCGCTCGCCGGTGCGGCGTTGAGTGGGTTTGGCTTTTCGTTGGTGTTTCCAGCGCTGGGCGTAGAAGCCGTCAATTTGGTGCCAGCCTCCAGCCGTGGCGCGGCGGTGGGGGCTTATTCGTTGTTTATCGACTTGTCGTTGGGTATCACCGGCCCACTGGCCGGGGCGGTGGCCGCAGGTTTCGGCTTTGCGTCGATCTTCCTGTTTGCTGCCCTGGCTGCCGTCGGTGGCCTACTGTTGAGTGTGTATTTGTACCGGCAAGCACCCAAGGCCCGTGAGGCGCGCGACGCTTAGAAGTCGACCTTGCCGCGCCCAGCCTTGATATTGCCGCGCTTGGTCTTGGATTCCAGTCGACGCTTCTTCGAGCCCAGGGTGGGTTTGGTCGGGCGGCGCTTCTTCTCGACCTTGGTGGCACTGAGGATCAACTCCACCAGGCGCTCCAGCGCATCGGCGCGGTTCTGCTCCTGAGTACGGTATTGCTGGGCCTTGAGCACCAGCACGCCTTCACTGGTGATACGACTGTCACGCAGCGCCAGCAAACGCTCCTTATAGAACGCCGGCAACGACGACGCCGGGATATCAAACCGCAGGTGCACCGCGCTCGACACCTTGTTGACGTTCTGCCCACCGGCGCCCTGGGCGCGAATGGCGGTCAACTCGATTTCGGCATCGGGCAAGTGCACATTGTTGGAAATTACCAGCATCAATCAAAAACCTTAGGCAACGGGCGACAACCACATAAACAACAAGGACGCAGTAACATGAAAAGGCTATTCACCCTTGTGCTCGGCACTTTATCACTCATTCAAACGTCACTGTCCGTCGCGGACAATGCCAACGGCAAAAACCTGTATTCACAGCGATGCGCCATGTGCCACGGCCCGGACCTCAAGGCCAGCGGGCCATTGGCCAGGAAAAGCAGCCCTCCCACGCCTGACCTTACAACGCCTGCTTTCAAAAAACGGCTGGCGGATTATCCGGGGGTTATTGTGTCTTCGGTGATCCTGCGCCCCAACGGCAACCTGATCCCAAAAACCCTGCAAGACAACGGTGTGAAGGTTGCGCCGCATGCCTGGAGCGTCAAGGATTTTCGCGACCTCAACGACTACATGAGTGGCGTTATTTCAAACAGCCGATGAATCTCATTGCAAAAAAATACCCCTCAATAGAGGGGTATTGATAACCGAGCAAGCACCGCTTACTTCAGCGCTGCACTCGCCGTGGTCAACGCAGCTTCAGCACTGCGCTTGTTCTTGATCCCGTAACACACCGCCATGAACGCTACCCACACCGGGATTGCGTACACCGACACCTGAATCCCCGGAATCATCAGCATGATCACCAGGATAAACACCACGAACGCCAGGCAGATGTAGTTGCCATACGGATACCACAGCGCCTTGAACAACGGCACCTGGCCGGTGCGGTTCATGTGCTGGCGGAACTTGAGGTGCGAGAAACTGATCATCGCCCAGTTGATCACCAAGGTGGCCACCACCAGCGACATCAGCAGTTCCAGCGCATGCTGAGGGATGAAGTAGTTCATCAATACGGCCACCAGAGTGACCGCCGCCGACGCAAGGATCGAGCGCACCGGTACACCGCGCTTGTCGATCTTGGCGAGTGCCTTGGGCGCATCGCCCTGCTCAGCCATGCCCAGCAACATGCGGCTGTTGCAGTAGGTGCCGCTGTTGTACACCGACAATGCCGCCGTCAGCACCACGAAGTTGAGAATATGCGCGGCAGTATTGCTGCCCAGCATCGAAAACACCTGCACGAACGGGCTGCCGCTGTAGGCATCGCCCGACGCGTTAAGGGTCGCCAGCAGGCTGTCCCATGGCGTCAGCGACAACAGCACCACCAGCGCGCCGATGTAGAAAATCAGGATGCGGTAGATCACCTGATTGATCGCCTTGGGGATCACGGTGCGTGGCTGATCAGCCTCAGCGGCGGTAAACCCCAGCATTTCCAGGCCGCCGAACGAGAACATGATGATCGCCATGGCCATCACCAGGCCGCCGACGCCGTGGGGGAAGAACCCGCCGTGGTCCCACAGGTTGCTCACCGAGGCTTGCGGGCCGCCGCTGCCGCTGACCAGCAGGTAGCTGCCCAGGGCGATCATGCCGACGATAGCCACGACCTTGATGATGGCGAACCAGAACTCGGCTTCACCGAACACTTTGACGTTGGCCAGGTTGATCAGGTTGATCAACACGAAGAACGCCGCCGCCGAGACCCAGGTCGGGATCTCCGGCCACCAGTAGTGCACATACTTGCCGACCGCAGTCAGCTCCGACATGCCCACCAGGATGTACAGGATCCAGCAGTTCCAGCCCGACAGGAAGCCGGCGAAACCGCCCCAGTACTTGTGGGCAAAGTGGCTGAAGGAACCGGCGACCGGCTCTTCGACGATCATTTCGCCGAGCTGGCGCATGATCATGAAGGCGATGAAGCCGCAGATGGCATAACCCAGGATCATCGAAGGGCCGGCGGATTTGAGCACGCCGGCCGAGCCCAGGAACAGGCCGGTGCCGATGGCGCCACCGAGGGCGATCAACTGGATATGCCGATTTTTCAGGCCGCGTTTCAGCTCGCCTGAAGAAGATTGGGGTCCACTCATGAAAAGGGTCTCACGCAAGGTTTGAGAATATCGAATGCAGGTTGCTGCCTTGAATTACCGACTCAAGCAGCGCGGCTCAAACCCCAGCGCAGGCACCAGGAGTACAGCGTCTTTCTAACGGTCATGCGTCACCTGTTTGTTTTTATCTGTGACGAAATCGAACCCGTCCGACTCGTGGCCGGGCGGAGTGATCAGGGTGGGTAAACCCTGAGGTCTTGGCCTTTTGCGTGGGTACGCAAGGAGGGTCACAGTAAAACGCGGCGCATTGTACACCGCTCGACAGCTTCAGCACGCCCCAACAGGGTGCACGCGACAAACTGTCAGCTAATCCTTACAGCTGAACGCCACTCAGGAATGCCGGGGCAAACCCGTAAAACTATCGTTACACCCCGGAAAATAAGCGTTACAGCCAGACTTTTTTGTCAGCCAACGGAAAACTGTCAGTGAGAAACATCTGAATAATCGGTTCAGCCAATGTGCTGTTTTTTCTGGATAAAAAATCACTGCGAAAAAACAGAAGAAAAAATCCAAATGAAACCGTGTCAATAAATATTTTGCATTTTCAAACACTCTCTCCTAGGTTCTTTCACTTGCCAGCGAAGCCCGTTGGCAAGCCGTTCTCAAACAACGTCCTCTAGGAGATACACCATGCAAGCACTGGAAAACGACCTGGAAACCGAACTGCAACTTGACGATTGGTTTGAAGCGCCGACCCATGAGGCCGCCGTTGAAATGATGCAAGCCGATGCCGTTGTGCCCTTTGGCACCGCGATGTGGCCTTTCTAACACCCGGCAGGCATCCGGCAGATGCAGTGCACTGCATCTGCCCCCTTACCCAAGGCACAGAAGGACACCCGTCATGGACAAGGCCCGCGCCGTCGAACACTTTCTCTACTACCTCGCACACCATCCGGCACTCAACGGCCTGAGCCGCCCTACCGTGTTGCTGGGCCATACCGAGCGCTACGACGCCATCGCCGAAACCATCACCCATAGCAGCGCCGCACGCTTCAACTTCCAATGCCAACGGCTGGACCTGACGCCCAGCGACACCCTGGCCCACGCCATCGAAGCCTGCGACCTGTACCTGTTTCTGTATGACTCTTCGACCCTGCCCAACCCACGCGCCGAAGGCCCGGACTTTATTCGCGCCCTGCAAGGCGTAATGGCCGAGCACTGGAAGAAATCCCTGCTGTTCAAGGATTATGGCGACTATTTCTACGACACGTTCAGCGTCGAGCCGCAGCGCATCGCCGACCTCAATGCCACGCTGATCCGGCGCATGTCCCAGGCCAGCGTGCTGAGCTTTACCGACAAACACGGCTCACGCCTTGAGGCGCCGCTGAGCAGCATCAAGAAATGGACCAATATTAACGGTGTCGGCAACCACGACCTGGCGCCGGGCGAAATCGCCACCCACAGCGAAGCCATCAACGGTCAAGTGCGGTTTGTTGGCACTTTCCTCAGCACCATCCCGTTTGCGCGTAAATACGGCGTGCTGCAATCCCCGCTGGAGTTGTGGATCGAGAACTCAACGATTTGCAGCGTGGCCAGCGACGTGCCGGGGCTGGCGGATGACTTCAACAAGTACCTGAATGCCAACCCGTCCAACCGACGTGTGGAGGAATTGGGGATTGGCACCAATGAAGGGGTTAAAGACTTATATGCGCGCAACGCCGGGTTTGAGGAGCGCCATTGCGGGTTGCACCTGGGCTTGGGTGGCGGGCAGAAAGGCAGCCATCACCTGGATCTGATCTTTGAGAGTGGCGTGTTGGCGCTGGATGACAAGCCGGTGTTTGATGGCAGGTTTGCGTTCTAAACACCGGCCTTTGAAATGATGGAGATCTACGGTGGGAGCGGCGGTGCGACGACTCGACTTGCTCGCGAATGCGGTGGATCAGTTGATGCATGGGCAAGCTGATACACCGCATTCGCGAGCAAGCCCGCTCCCACAGTTGATTGGGTTACCAAGTTTCAGAGCCAAAAAAAAGCCAACCCTAGGGTTGGCTTTTTTTTATGCCGCAATCAAATCACTGCGGCTTCTTGCGACCAAAACCCGGACGCTGACCGGAACCAGCCGGGGCGCCACGGCGCTTGCCCGACGGCTCGTCGGCGACCAGTTTCGGGCCAGGGCGCTTGTTCGCCGCAGGCTTGGCTGGGCGCTTGGTGCTGGCGTTGTCCGCTGGGCGGTCCGCTTCACCACGGTTGCTACGGCCACCGCTTGGCGCTTCACCACGGGCAGGACGCGGAGTACGCGGTGCACGCTCGCCTTCCTGACGCGATGGCGCGGTTGGGCGGCGCTCGCCTTCGATGTGCGGCTCACGGGAGATACGACCACCGGTTGCCGGTGCATTCAGCGCCGGGCGCAAGGTGCGGGCAACACGTTCGGTACGCGCCACAGGACGCGAGGATTTACGCTGCATACGCTCAAGCTTGTCTTTGCTCTTGGCGTTCATCTGCGGCATGGCCACTGGCGTCAGGCCGACTTCGGCACTGAGGATGTCGACTTCGTACTGGCTCATTTCGCGCCAGCGGCCCATCGGCAGGTCGGAGTTGAGGAACACCGGGCCGAAACGCACGCGCTTCAGGCGGCTGACCACCAGGCCCTGGGATTCCCACAGGCGACGCACTTCACGGTTACGGCCTTCCATCACCACGCAGTGGTACCAGTGGTTGAAACCTTCACCACCGGGCGCCTGCTTGATGTCGGTGAACTTGGCCGGGCCGTCTTCCAGCACCACGCCAGCCTTGAGGCGTTCGATCATCTCGTCATCAACTTCGCCGCGCACACGCACGGCGTATTCGCGGTCCATCTCGTAGGACGGGTGCATCAGGCGGTTAGCCAGTTCACCGTCGGTGGTGAACATCAGCAAGCCAGTGGTGTTGATGTCCAGACGACCGATGTTGATCCAACGGCCTTCTTTGGGCTTGGGCATCTTGTCGAACACGGTCGGACGGCCTTCCGGGTCGTCACGGGTGCAGATCTCGCCATCGGGCTTGTTGTACATGATCACACGGCGCACCGATTCGGCGGCCTCTTCACGCTTGATGACCTTGCCATCAATGGTGATTGCATCGTGCAGGTCGACGCGCTGGCCGAGGGTAGCCTCGACGCCATTGACCTTGATGCGCTTCTGGGTGATCCAGGCTTCAACGTCGCGGCGTGAGCCCACGCCGATACGCGCCAGCACCTTTTGCAGTTTTTCGCCTGCTGGGCCGATTTCCTGGCTGTCGTTCTGGTCTTGGTCGTTCATCTTAAGCACCTCCCGGTGGGTCGATTCAGGCGTGGCCTGAAGAGTATTGAAAGCGGGGCTTTGGCCGAATAGGTCGGCAAAGGGTCGCGAATCATACGCGCATGGCGCGGGTTTCGCATCACAGACTAGTCGATAAGGCCCAAGTCATTTGCTTTTCCGCCGACCGGTGGCGCCCAGAGCCAGCAGGCGCAACTCGGCTTCGGCCAGAACGGTGCGTTTGTCGGCTTTGTCGAGTTTCTTCCAGGCACGGATTTCGCGCTTGCTGCGGCCACAGCCGACACAGATGTCGTCGGCGAATTTGCAGATGCTGATGCAGGGGTCTTTGGTGGAACTCATCATTACGGCTCTCGTTCCCACGCTCCGCGTGGTAATGCATCCCGTGACGCTCCGCGTCACAAGCGGACGCGGAGCGTCCGAGGCGGCATTCCCACGCAGAGCGTGGGAACGATCTATGTGTTTGGTAGACCGGGTCAGTCCTCGAACTCGCGGCGTTCGGCTTCAATGGCTTCAGCCAGTGCTCGGGCTTCGTCTTCTTCGTCGCTCAGCGGCGGCTGTTCGAGGGCGGCAACGGCGGCCAGGAGCTTTTCACGGGCTTCGGCCACGCCAAGGATATCTTCTTCGGGTTCCGGTTCAGATTCGACTTGCGCTTCAACCTCAACGTTCACCTGGGTTTCAGGCTCAGCCGCGCCATCACGCAGCAAGTCATCAAAGTCCGTCTTGATGCCCTGCTCCATGTCATCCAGTTCAAGCAGCAAGGTATGGAAACTGGTTTCGTCCTTCGGCTCTTCCGGCTCGGCGGTGGCGTCAGCCAGTTCCTGCAGGCTGGCAGGCACCGGCGCGTCGTCGAAGTCGAGCACCGGCTCGGCTTCCATCTCGCGCAGTTCGGCGAGCGGCGGCAGGTCATCAAGGTTTTTCAGGTTGAAGTGATCGAGAAACACCTTGGTGGTGGCGAACATCGCCGGTTTGCCGGGCACGTCGCGGTAGCCGACGATGCGGATCCACTCGCGCTCCAGCAGCGTCTTGACGATATGGCTGTTGACTGCCACGCCCCGCACATCCTCGATCTCGCCGCGCGTAATCGGTTGGCGATAGGCAATCAGCGCCATGGTCTCCAGCATCGCGCGGGAATAACGCTGAGGGCGCTCTTCCCACAAACGGCCGACCCACGGGGAAAACTTCTCACGAATCTGCAGGCGATAACCTGACGCCACTTCACGCAGTTCAAAGGCGCGACCGTCGCAGGACTTGCGCAGAATCTCCAGCGCCTTCTTGAACACCGGTGGTTCAGGGCGCTCGGCCTCTTCGAACAACTCGAACAGGCGTTCCAGAGACTGCGGTTTTCCCGAGGCCAGAAGAAAGGCTTCCAGCAAGGGTGCCAGTTCGCGGGGTTCAGTCAGATTCATCGATTCAGCTCTTTATTCGGCTCGCGCCCGCACGTGGATAGCCGCAAAAGGCTCATTCTGGACCAACTCGACCAAGGATTCCTTGACCAGTTCGAGGATCGCCATAAAGGTCACCACAACCCCCAAACGCCCTTCTTCCTTGGTAAACAGCTCGACAAACGGCACAAAGCCGCCGCCCTTGAGGCGCTCCAACACATCGCTCATGCGCTCGCGGGTCGACAGCGCCTCGCGACTGACCTGGTGGCTTTCAAACATGTCGCCACGGCGCAGCACCTCGGCCATGGACATCAGCAATTCTTCCAGGCTTACATCCGGCAACAGCTTGCGCGCCCGGGCTTCTGGCGCGTCAAGCTTGGGCACCACCACATCACGGCCCACGCGGCTCAAACCGTCGATGCCTTCGGCGGCGGCCTTGAAGCGTTCGTATTCTTGCAGGCGGCGGATCAGTTCGGCACGCGGGTCGTCTTCTTCGGCCTCAATGGTCTCGGCGCGCGGCAAGAGCATGCGCGACTTGATCTCGGCGAGCATGGCAGCCATCACCAAGTACTCGGCAGCCAGTTCCAGGCGTACCGATTGCATCAACTCGACATACCCCATGTACTGGCGGGTGATTTCCGCCACCGGGATGTCGAGGATATTGATGTTCTGCTTGCGGATCAGGTACAGCAGCAAGTCCAGCGGGCCTTCGAAGGCCTCAAGGAAGACTTCCAGCGCATCCGGTGGAATATACAGGTCCAGCGGCATTTCCATGACCGCCTGGCCATACACCATGGCAAAAGGCAGTTCCTGCTGGGCGCCGGCCTGGGGATCAGCGGTTTCCACGGCCGACATTCAGGCCTCAACCATAAACGGCGTCGGGTCGCCGCAGCCCACGCGCACCACTTGCGGCTCGCCGTCGGCCAGGTTGATCACGGTGGACGCCTTGTTGCCGCCGTAGCCGCCGTCGATGATCAGGTCGACGTGTTTTTCCAGCAGGCGGCGCATTTCGTAAGGGTCGTACAACGGCTCTTCTTCGCCAGGCAGAATCAGCGACACGCTCATCAACGGCTCACCCAACTCGGCCAGCAACGCCAAGGCAATCGGGTGCTCGGGCACACGCAGGCCGATGGTGCGCTTTTTGGGGTGCAGCAACAGGCGCGGCACTTCGCGGGTGGCGTTGAGAATAAAGGTGTACGGCCCCGGCGTGTGGGCCTTGAGCAGGCGGAAGGTGCCGGTGTCGACTTTGGCGAACAGCCCAAGTTGCGACAAATCACTGCAGATCAGCGCAAAGTTGTGGTTCTTGTCCAGCTCACGCAGGCGTCTGACCCGTTCAACCGCGCTTTTGTCGCCGATCTGGCAACCAATGGCGTAGGACGAATCAGTCGGGTAGATCACCACGCCACCGGCGCGAATGATCTCCACGGCCTGTTTAATCAGGCGCGCTTGAGGGTTTTCCGGATGAATCTGGAAGAATTGACTCACGTGTTCTACCTGTTCAGACGGTGGCAATAATGGGGTCATGCTTAAATCGCCCCCACAACAGCGGCAAGTCTTCCGGGACCTGGCGGTACTCGCCAATCTCGGACCAGCCGCCTGGGCCATGAAAATCACTGCCGGCGCTCACCAGCAGACCAAATTCGCGGGCAAGAATCGCCAGGCTGCCCACCTGATCAGCGGGTTGATGCCCGTTGACCACTTCGATTGCGTGGCCGCCCGCTCCAATATAGTCGGCAATCAGCTTGCGGCGTTTGCTGCGGGTGAAATCGTAATGCCAGGGATGCGCCAGGCTCACCCAGGCCCCGGAGGCGCGCAATGTGCCGACCGTATCTTCCAGGGTCGGCCAGTGTTGCTTCACATCGCCCAACTTGCCGGCGCCCAGCCACTTGCGAAAGGCTTCAGCTCGGTCTTTAACAAAACCTTCACGCACCATCCAGTCGGCAAAGTGCGGCCGGGCCGGTGCGTTGCCGCTGTCGCCCAGTTCCTGCTGGACGGCGCGGGCGCCATCAAGGGCATTGGGCATGCCTTTAAGGCTGAGCTTGCGGCTTATTTCTTCGGACCGCAGCCAACGGCCATCGTGCAATTGGGCGATGGCAGCCACTAAAGGCGCAGCGTTTTGATCGAAACCGTAGCCGAGCACATGAATGGTGGCGCCGCCCCAGGTGCAGGACAATTCCACGCCGTTGACCAGTTGCATGCCCAGCGCATGCGCCGCCGTGCGGGCCTCATCGAGGCCCTCGAGGGTGTCGTGGTCGGTCAACGACAAGACTCGCACGCCTTTTTCAAACGCACGCGCAACCAGTACCGCGGGCGCCAGGGCGCCGTCGGAGGCCGTGCTGTGGCAGTGCAAATCAACATTCACGGGAGTGTGTAACCTCAAGTCAGCTGGCGCTTTCGCTACCAAGGATGTTTGTTATTATGCCGCCACATCCAGCTTCTGGCTCTTACTGTGAAACAATTCATCGACTTCATCCCGCTGTTGCTGTTTTTCATCGTTACCAAACTCGACCCCAGGGTCATTGATATCGCCGGTCATCAGCTCTCGTTCGGGGGCATCTACAGCGCCACCGCCGTGCTGATCGTCAGTTCTATCGTAGTCTACGGCGCCATTTTCATTTCCCAGCGCAAACTGGAAAAAAGCCAATGGCTGACCCTGGTTGCCTGCCTGGTGTTCGGCGGCCTGACCCTGGCCTTTCACAGCGAAACATTCCTTAAATGGAAAGCGCCGGTCGTTAACTGGCTGTTCGCGCTGGTGTTTATCGGCAGCCACTTCATCGGTGACCGCCTGTTGATCAAGCGCATCATGGGCCACGCGTTGACCCTGCCGGAGCCGATATGGGTGCGTTTGAACGTGGCCTGGATCGTGTTTTTCCTGTTCTGCGGCGCCGCCAACCTGTTCGTGGCCTTTACCTTCCAGGATTACTGGGTGGACTTCAAAGTCTTCGGCAGCCTGGGCATGACCGTACTGTTCCTGATCGGCCAAGGTATCTACCTGTCGCGCCATCTGCATGACACCGCCCCTACCACGCCGAAAACCGAGGACTGACATGCTCTACGCCATCATTGCCACCGACGTTGCCGATTCGCTGGAAAAACGCCTGAGCGTGCGCCCGGCGCACCTTGAGCGCCTGAAAACCCTGCAAGCCGAAGGCCGCCTGGTGATCGCAGGCCCGCACCCGGCCGTCGACAGCAATGACCCAGGTGCCGCCGGCTTCACCGGAAGCCTGATCATTGCCGAGTTCGCCTCGCTGGCCGACGCCCAGGCCTGGGCCAACGCCGATCCCTACATCAAAGCAGGCGTCTACGCTGATGTAGTGATCAAGCCGTTCAAGCAAGTCCTGCCTTAAGCCCGGCTGCGCTGAACCTAATCGGTTCGGCGCGCTCCTAATTGCTCATTATTCTCGGTAACCTGCCGACAACGTTCTGAATATTCGTGTGGAATCAGGAGTTCCGATGCGCTTACGTCCGTTGTGTCTGTTGGCAGTGTTAATGATCGGGGCGACCGCCCACGCTGAAGAAACCTCGAACACCGGCAGCTCCACGCCCTTGTCCCTGAGTGCCGGCAGCCAGATCACCGAGTTGCAGCAACGCTTGAAAGAAAGCGAACGGCTGCATGAAGAACTGAACAAACAACTGCAAAGCACAGAGGCCGCCCGTGAAAGCGCTCAACTGAATCGCTTGCGCCAGGAGAACCAACGCCTGGCCCAGCAACTCAAAGAGACACAGGGCGGCACCCTGACCCGCTGGCTGACCGAGCAACAACAATGGTTTGTTACCGGCGGGGCCGTCGCACTGATCGCCTTGCTGTGCGGGATCTTTGCCAGCGGTGGGCACCGTCGCCGTCGACAATGGCTAAATTGAGTGAGTCATGAGCGAGCTGTTACTGATAGATGATGACCAGGAGCTCTGTGAGCTGCTGACCAGTTGGTTGAGCCAGGAAGGTTTTCAGGTGCGCGCCTGCCACGACGGCTTGAGCGCGCGCAAAGCCCTGGCCGAAGCCGCACCCGCCGCTGTCGTGCTTGACGTGATGCTGCCGGATGGCAGCGGCCTGGAGTTGCTCAAGCAATTGCGCAATGACCACCCGGAATTGCCGGTGGTGATGCTCTCGGCCCGTGGCGAGCCGCTGGACCGTATCCTCGGCCTGGAACTGGGTGCCGACGATTACCTGGCCAAGCCTTGCGACCCACGCGAACTGACTGCGCGCCTGCGCGCCGTGCTGCGCCGCAGCCACCCGGCGGCCGTGTCGACGCAGATGGAACTGGGCGACCTGTGCTTCAGCCCGGTGCGCGGCGTGGTCAGCATCGACGAGCAGGAATTCACCCTCACCGTGTCCGAAAGCCGCCTGCTCGAAGCGTTGCTGCGCCAGCCCGGCGAGCCGCTGGACAAGCAGGAACTGGCGCAGATCGCCCTGGGCCGCAAGCTGACCCTTTACGATCGCAGCCTGGACATGCACGTAAGCAACCTGCGCAAAAAGATCGGCCCACACCCGGATGGCCGTCCACGGATCGTGGCGCTGCGCAGCCGCGGCTATTACTACAGCCTCTAAAGACAACACTATCCCCTGTGGGAGCGGGCTTGTGTGGGAGCGGGCTTGCTCGCGAAGGCAGTCTGTCAGTTGACGCAGACTTCGACTGATACACCGCCTTCGCGAGCAAGCCCGCTCTCACACTTGATCTCACCAGCCCTGAAGGTTTTGTCAGCTCACACCAAAACCCTCTTTACCCAAGCTTTACCCTCCCCTGACCGCCGCTGACCTTGCGCTGCGTAACCTACTCACATCCGGACTCACCGGAATAGAGACAGGAGAAACACCATGCGCAAGACCCTTATCGCTCTGATGTTCGCCGCTGCCCTGCCAACCATCGCCATGGCCGCAGCGCCAGAAGGCCCAGGCCCGATGGGCGGCCCTGAAGGCCATATGATGGGCGGCCCTGGCCACGGCGGTGAACACGGTCCGCGTGGCAAAGGCGGCCCCTTCAGCCAGCTCGACCTGAGCCGCGAACAGCGCCAGCAAATCGGCAAGCTGATGGGCGAACAATGGCACGGCCGCAAAGAGATCGTGCGCAAGTATCTGGACAAACTGCCAGCCGCTGACCAGCAAGCCATGAAAAACGACATGGCTGCCGCCAAGCAGAAAACCCAGGCTGACATACGTGCCGTGCTCAAACCCGATCAACAGAAGAAATTCGACGAGATCGTCAAGAAGCAAGCCGAGCGCCGCGCCGAGTGGAAGGAATTCCAGGCCTGGAAAGCGCAACAGCCGCAAAAAGCGCAATAATGCTCTAGCGTTACCTCCCAGCCCAGTGGCTCGCGCCGCTGGGCTTTTCCTGTTTGAGGGTTTCCTGTGCGTTCATTGTTCTGGCGCATCCTGGCCAGTTTCTGGCTGGCCATCGCCTTGGTTGCCGGGCTGTCGATCCTGCTTGGGCACATGCTTAACCAGGATGCCTGGATTCTCAGCCGTCATCCCGGCCTCAACAACCTGGCGCAAGAGTGGACGCAACTCTACGAAGCTCAGGGTGAGGACGCCGCCCAGGAGTTGCTGCAACAGCGCAAACGCCAGTACCACATTGACGTGCAGGTGCTCAACGAAAGCGGCGACCCGGTGGTACGCGGCACCTTCCCGCGCCGTGCCGCCGCCTTCGAAGCCCGCCAGAATGACAATCAGGACAGCCACCTGCCCTGGCGCCGCCTGACCGCCGAGTACACCAGTGAAAAAACCGGCGACACGTACCTGCTGATCTACCGCATTCCCCACCCGGAGCTGGACGCCTGGCACCGCAGCAGCCTGCTGTGGCCGTTGAGCGCGCTGGCAATCGCCCTGGTGGTGCTGACGCTGTTCAGCCTGCTGGTGACGCTCTCCATCACCCGCCCACTCAGCCGCCTGCGCGGCGCGGTGCATGACCTGGGCCAGACCACCTATCAGCAAAACAGCCTGGCGCAACTGGCCAACCGCCGCGATGAATTCGGCGTGCTCGCCACCGACTTCAACCGCATGGGCGCGCGCCTGCAAAGCCTGATCGGCAGCCAGCGCCAATTGCTGCGCGACGTGTCCCACGAACTGCGTTCACCACTGGCCCGCCTGCGCATCGCCCTGGCCCTGGCCGAACGCGCCAACCCCGAAGAACGCGAACGGCTGTGGCCGCGCCTGACCCGCGAGTGCGACCGCCTGGAAGCGCTGATCAGCGAGATTCTGGTGCTGGCCCGCGTAGATGCCGACAACGCCAGCGCCGAAGAGGTCGACCTCACCCCACTGCTCAGAACCTTACAAAAGGATGCCCAACTGAGTGCGCCGGAACAGGTGGTGCAACTGAGCGCCGAGCCCGCACTGCACCTCAAGGGCTGGCCGACCATGATCGAGCGCGCCGTGGACAATCTGCTGCGCAACGCCCAGCGCTTTAACCCCGTGGGCCAGCCCATCGAGCTAAGCGCCCAGCACCAGGGCGAGCACATCCTGATCAGCGTGCGCGACCATGGCCCCGGCGTTGAAACCGAACACCTGAGCCAGCTGGGCGAGCCGTTTTATCGCGCGCCCGGCCAAGCCGCCCAAGGCCACGGGCTGGGCCTGGCGATTGCCCGCCGCGCCGCCGAACGCCATGGCGGCAGCCTGATCCTGGGCAATCACCCGGACGGCGGTTTTATCGCCAGCATCGACTTGCCGTTGGTGCCGGGAGTGGTCACAGCCGTGTGAGGATCTTCTATAGTGGCCCTTCTCTAACGGAGGGCCTTTGATGACTGACCTGCTGACACCCATCCAAGCCGCACTCGATTTACCGCAAACCCCGCTGACGCTTACCGAGGCCGGCGCCCTGCCCTCGACCTTTGCCGTGACCGAACTGGCCAGCGCCAGCCTCGGCGCTGCCGGCCAGGCGGTTGCTCAACTTATCCAGCAACAAACCGGGCGCTTGCCCAGCGTAAGCGTGGACCGGCGCCTCGCTTCCTTCTGGTTCTCCTCCTCGATTCGCCCGGTGGGCTGGCAAGTACCGCCGCTGTGGGACCCGGTAGCCGGCGACTACGCCAGCGTCGACGGCTGGATCCGTTTGCACACCAATGCGCCCCATCACCGTGCCGCCGCCGAGCGCGTGCTGGGCAAGGTCAATGACCGCGCCGAGATGGCCAGTAAAGTCGCGACCTGGAACGCCGCCGAACTGGAACAGGCGATCGTCGAGGCCGGCGGTTGCGCGGCGCAGA
This sequence comes from Pseudomonas onubensis, assembly GCF_965653655.1. Classification (NCBI taxonomy): domain Bacteria; kingdom Pseudomonadati; phylum Pseudomonadota; class Gammaproteobacteria; order Pseudomonadales; family Pseudomonadaceae; genus Pseudomonas; species Pseudomonas onubensis. The sequence goes on from NZ_CBFHAZ010000101.1 coordinate 16,197, forward strand.
TGCGCACATGGCAGGCCTGGCAAACCCATCCGCAAGGGTTGGCGGTGAACGCCGAGGCACTGGTGCAGCGCCAGACCTTCGACACCCCCTGCGACAAACCCTGGCTCGGCTCGGTGGCACGCCCACTGGCAGGCATCAAGGTGCTGGATTTGACCCGTGTGTTGGCCGGCCCCGTGGCCAGCCGTTTTCTCGCAGGCTTGGGCGCAGATGTACTGCGCATCGACTCGCCGACCTGGAACGAGCCCGGTGTAGTACCGGAAATGACCCTGGGCAAACGCTGCGCACGCCTGGACCTTAAAAGTGCCGAAGACCGCCAGGTGTTCGAAAGCCTGCTCAAGGACGCCGACATCCTGTTCCACGGCTACCGCGCCGACGCACTGGAGCAGTTGGGCTACACCGCCACAGCATTGCAAAACCTCGCCCCCGGCCTGATCGACGTGAGCCTCAACGCCTACGGCTGGAGCGGCCCGTGGCGTAACCGTCGCGGCTTCGACAGTTTGGTGCAGATGAGCAGCGGCATTGCCGACGCCGGCATGGCCTGGAAACAGGCGGATAAACCGGTGCCGCTGCCGTTGCAGGCGCTGGATCATGCAACCGGGTATTTGATGGCGGCCAGTGCCATTCAAGCAATGAGTGAGCGGCTGAAAACCGGCCGTGGTGGTTCGGCGCGGTTGTCATTGGCGCGCACGGCGAAGTTGCTGGTGGAGGCCGGGCAAGTGCCGGAGCAGCCGGCGTTGCGGGCAGAAGACCCGGGCGATCAGGGCTTGGTGGTGGAACAGACGGCCTGGGGCCAGGCGCATCGTTTGCTGGCGCCGGTGACCATCAGTGGCACGCCGTTGCAGTGGGATTTGCCGGCCGGGGAATTGGGCTCGCACCGGCCTCAATGGTGACTTGAAAACCGCTTTCGCGAGCAAGCCCGCTCCCACATTTGGCCCCATTCCAAAGGATGTACTCAGTCAAGTGTGGGAGCGGGCTTGCTCGCGAAGAGGCCCTGACAGATGTCATCAGTCCATTCTGCTCAACGACGTCCACAAATGCTGCGCCGCATACGCCCTTAAAGGCCGCCACGCCTCAGCTCTAGCCAACAACTGCCGCGCCGACACTGGCCCACCTTCCAACGCCGCCAGCGCATTGATCAAGCCAATATCCCCCGACGCAAACGCATCCGGCTCACGCAACTGACGCATGGCGATGTAATGCGCGGTCCAGTCGCCAATGCCCGGCAAGGCCACCAGCCGCGCCACGCCGTCCTTGAGGCTGGCCTTGGGCTCAAACACCGATGGATCATCCAGCAACGCCTGAGCCACACCCGACAAGGTACGGCCCCGCGCCTTGGGCATGCCCAAGGTCGCGAGGTCCGCCGCCGCCAAGACTTCGGCAACCGGAAACACATGGGTAATGCCGGCATACGGCGTGTACAGCGGCTGGCCATACTGCGCCACCAATTTACCCGCCAGGCGAATGGCCGCGACCACCGTGATCTGTTGGCCCAGCACGGCGCGAATCGCCAGTTCCAAACCGTCCCACGTCCCCGGCACACGCAGGCCAGGGCGGGCAGCCACCAGCCGCGCCATCAACGGGTCGGCGGCCAGTTGTGCATTGATCAACCCAGGTTGGGCATCCAGATCGAACATCGCCCGCAGGCGCCGCTCGATCTCGGGCAGCGCCGCCGTGTCGGAAAACTCAACGCCCACTTCCAGCCAATCGCCCGCACCCGGCGCCACGCTGAGGCAGCCGTGCTGCCCGTTCACGCTGATGCTGCGCCGATACATGCCGGCCTCTACGGTCTCCAACCCGGTGATGGCCCGCGCCGATAAAAAACCCAGCATTGCCGCCCAGTCATAGGGCGGCTCATACGCCAATCTCACAACGACAACACCCCGCTATACAGCCCATAAGCCGCCAGCCCAGCGCCCGCGATCACGCAGCTGAAAATGCCTTTTTCCATGTGCGTAAACAAGGGCTGGCCCTGTTCGCGCTTGGCCAGGGCAAACAGGATCACGCCAGGTGCGTATAGCAGCGCCGAGAGCAGCAGGTACTTCAAGCCACCGGCGTACAGCAGCCAGACGGCATAGCCGAGGGCGATCAGGCCGACCAGCAAATCCTTGTAGCGCTGGCGCTGGGCACCGGCATAGGTTTCACCGCGCCCGCTCAACAGCACCGCGTAGGCCGCCGACCACAGGTACGGCACCAGGATCATCGACGAGGCCAGGTAAATCAGGGTGGTGTAGGTGCTGTGGGAAAACAGCGTGATCACCAGGAACACCTGGATCATCAGGTTGGTGAGCCACAGCGCGTTGACCGGCACCCGGTTGGGGTTTTCCTTTTTCAGGAAGGCCGGCATGGTTTTGTCATGGGCGGTGGCGTAGAGGATTTCCGCACACAGCAGCGCCCATGACAGCAAGGCGCCGAGCAGCGACACGGCCAACCCGATGCTGATCGCCATCGCGCCCCACGGCCCGACGATATGTTCCAGCACACCCGCCAGTGACGGGTTTTGCAATTGCGCCAGCTCCGGCTGGCTCATGATGCCCAGGGACAGCACATTCACCAGCACCAACAGCGCCAGCACGCCAAGAAAACCGATCACGGTGGCGCGGCCCACGTCCGAACGCTTCTCGGCGCGCGCCGAATACACGCTGGCGCCCTCGATACCGATAAACACGAACACAGTGACCAGCATCATGTTGCGTACCTGATCGACCACGCTGCCAAATTGCGGGTTGCCCAGGCCCCAGATATCGCGGGTGAAAATATCCGCCTTGAACGCCACGGCGGCGATCACGATAAACATCAGCAACGGCACGATCTTCGCCACGGTGGTGATCTGGTTGATGAACGCCGCCTCCTTGATGCCGCGCAGCACCAGAAAATGCACGGCCCACAGCAGCAGCGAGGCGCAGCCGATGGCGACTGGTGTATTGCCCTGGCCGAACACCGGGAAAAAGTAGCCGAGGGTGCTGAACAGCAACACGAAGTAACCAACGTTGCCCATCCACGCACTGATCCAGTAGCCCCAGGCCGACGAAAACCCCATGTAGTCACCGAACCCGGCCTTGGCGTAGGCGTACACGCCGGAATCCAGTTCGGGTTTGCGATTGGCCAGGGTCTGGAACACAAACGCCAGGGTCAGCATGCCGACGGCGGTGATGGCCCAGCCGATCAGCACCGCGCCCACTTCGGCGCGTGCGGCCATGTTCTGCGGCAAAGAAAAAATCCCGCCGCCGATCATCGAACCTACCACCAGGGCAATCAACGCGCTGAGACGTAGTTTCTCGGCCGGTTGGGACATGAAAAACTCCTGAAAATAAATAGTTCGAGATAACACGCGTGCACTCAACTAATTAACTCAGCGAGTGTAGCGTTTATTAAAGACCGCGATAAAACTGTCACGCTCATAACGCAATGGCATGACAGTTTATAAAGTTTAGGCTTATTTAGAATTTAAGGATGCAAGGCACTTTGCCACTTTGTGAAGGCTTAGCCAGGTATTTGAGAAAAGTTTGCACATTCTGCAAAACGGGCTAGCGTCAAACGTCCATACCTCGGACTAAATGATTAATCAAAACGCAGGAGCCGCTCTGGAAAGCGCCTTTGCGGGGAAAACTATTGCCCCGGGATTTTACCCCTAAGTCATTAATTCACAATGGAATGTGCCAATGAAGTGATCTGAGTCAGCTGTTTGATTAGCGCACGGAATTATTCTGTGGTCTCTCTTCTCCTGCATTGGAGTCATGCAATGTCTGAAACTCCCGGAAAACTTCGACTCGGCGCACTGGTTGCGCTGGTCGTGGGCTCAATGATTGGTGGCGGGATCTTCTCACTGCCGCAAAACATGGCCGCCAGCGCCGATGTCGGCGCGGTGTTGATCGGCTGGGTCATTACCGCCATCGGCATGCTCACCCTCGCTTTCGTATTCCAGACCCTGGCCAACCGCAAGCCTGACCTCGACGGCGGCGTGTACGCCTACGCCAAGGCCGGCTTTGGCGACTACATGGGTTTCTCATCGGCCTGGGGCTATTGGATCAGCGCCTGGCTGGGCAACGTCGGTTACTTCGTGTTGCTGTTCAGCACCCTCGGTTACTTCTTCCCCATTTTCGGCGAAGGCAACACGCCAGCGGCGGTGATCGGCGCCTCAGTGCTGCTGTGGGCCGTGCATTTCCTGGTACTGCGCGGGATCAAGGAAGCAGCCTTCATCAACCTGGTGACCACCGTCGCCAAGGTGGTGCCGCTGGTGCTGTTTGTATTGATCGCGCTGTTCGCGTTCAAGCTGGACATCTTCACCGCTGACATCTGGGGCGTAAAAAACCCCGACCTGGGCAGCGTGATGAACCAGGTGCGCAACATGATGCTGGTCACCGTGTGGGTGTTTATCGGCATCGAAGGCGCGAGCATCTTCTCGTCCCGTGCAGAAAAACGCAGCGACGTGGGCAAGGCCACCGTGATCGGTTTTATCACCGTGCTGCTGTTTTTGATGCTGGTGAACGTGCTGTCCCTGGGCATCATGACCCAACCGGAACTGGCCAAACTGCAGAACCCTTCGATGGCTGCGGTGCTGGAGCATGTGGTGGGCCACTGGGGCGCGGTACTGATCAGCGTCGGCTTGATCATCTCGCTGTTGGGTGCGCTGCTGTCATGGGTGCTGCTGTGTGCGGAGATCATGTTCGCCGCCGCCAAGGACCACACCATGCCGGAGTTTTTGCGCAAGGAAAACGCCAACCATGTGCCGGTCAACGCCCTGTGGCTGACCAATGCGATGGTGCAGGTGTTCCTGGTGATCACGCTGTTCTCGGCCAGCACTTACCTGTCACTGATCTACCTCGCCACCTCGATGATCCTGGTGCCTTACCTGTGGTCGGCGGCCTATGCGCTGCTGCTGGCGGTGCGCGGCGAGACCTACGAAAACGCCCTGCGCGAGCGCAGGAAAGACCTGTTCATCGGCGCCATCGCCCTGATCTACGCGGTCTGGCTGCTCTACGCTGGCGGCACCAAATACCTGCTGCTGTCCGCCCTGCTCTATGCCCCCGGCGCAATCCTGTTCGCCAAGGCCAAACATGAACTGGGCAAACCGATTTTCACCAACGTCGAGAAGCTGATTTTTGCCGCAGTCGTCATTGGCGCCCTGGTGGCTGCCTATGGCCTCTACGACGGCTTCCTGACTCTGTAATTCTGACTGGAGGATCTGTAATGACCACGGAAAAAGTGAAGTACGGCGTACATTCCGAAGCCGGCAAACTGCGCAAAGTCATGGTGTGTTCCCCAGGTTTGGCGCACCAGCGGCTGACCCCCAACAACTGCGACGAACTGCTGTTCGATGACGTGCTGTGGGTGGCCCAGGCCAAGCGCGACCACTTCGACTTCGTGACCAAGATGCGCGAGCGGGACATTGATGTGCTGGAAATGCACAACCTGCTGACCGATATCGTCGCCATCCCCGAAGCGCTGGACTGGATCCTGGAACGCAAGATCACCGCCAACACCGTTGGCCTGGGCCTGGTCGCTGAAGTCGGCTCGTGGCTGCGCAGCCTGGAGCCGCGCAAAATCAGCGAGTACCTGATTGGCGGCGTGTCGGCCGATGACCTGCCGAGCAGCTTCGGTGGCAAGACCATCGAGATGTTCCGCGACTTCCTCGGCCACTCAAGCTTCATCCTGCCGCCGCTGCCCAACACCCAGTTCACCCGCGACACCACCTGCTGGATCTACGGCGGCGTGACGCTCAACCCGATGTACTGGCCGGCGCGACGTCAGGAAACCCTGCTGGCCAGCGCCATCTATAAATTCCACCCCGAGTTCACCAACGCCGACTTCCAGATCTGGTACGGCGACCCCGACCAGGAACACGGGGCCGCCACACTCGAAGGCGGCGACGTGATGCCGATTGGCAATGGCGTGGTGTTGATCGGCATGGGTGAGCGCTCTTCGCACCAGGCCATTGGCCAACTGGCGCGCAACCTGTTCAAGAACAAAGCCGTGGAACGCGTGATCGTTGCCGGCCTGCCGAAGTCCCGCGCGGCGATGCACCTGGATACGGTGTTCAGCTTCTGCGACCGCGACCTGGTGACGATCTTCCCCGAAGTGGTCAACCAGATCGTGCCCTTCACCCTGCGCCCGGATGAAAGCAAGCCACACGGCATCGACATCCAGCGCGAGAAAACCAACTTCCTCGAAACCGTGGCCGCAGCCCTCAACCTCAAAGCACTGCGTGTGGTCGAGACCGGCGGCAACAGCTTCGCCGCCGAACGCGAGCAATGGGATGACGGCAACAACGTGGTGGCCGTGGAGCCCGGCGTGGTGATCGGCTACGACCGCAACACCTACACCAACACCTTGCTACGCAAGGCCGGTGTGGAAGTCATCACCATCAGCGCCGGTGAACTGGGCCGAGGCCGTGGCGGTGGCCACTGCATGACCTGCCCGATCATCCGCGACCCCATCGACTATTAAGGAGATTCATCATGGCTTTTAACATGCGCAACCGCAGCCTGCTGTCGCTGATGCACCACACCACCCGCGAGCTGCACTACCTGCTGGACCTGTCCCGCGACCTCAAACGCGCCAAGTACACCGGCACCGAGCGTCCGCACCTGCAAGGCAAGAACATCGCGCTGATCTTCGAAAAAACCTCGACTCGCACCCGTTGCGCGTTCGAAGTGGCAGCCCATGACCAGGGCGCCCACGTCACCTACATTGACCCGGTGTCGTCGCAGATCGGCCACAAGGAAAGCATGAAAGACACCGCCCGCGTCTTGGGCCGTATGTTCGATGCCATCGAGTACCGTGGCTTTGAGCAGGAAATCGTCGAAGAGCTGGCCAAGTTCGCCGGTGTACCGGTGTTCAATGGCCTCACCGCCGAATTCCACCCAACGCAAATGATCGCCGACACCCTGACCATGCGCGAGCACAGCGACAAGCCGCTGCATGACATCAGCTACGCGTACCTGGGCGACGCGCGCTACAACATGGGCAACTCGTTGCTGATGATCGGCGCCAAACTCGGCATGGACGTGCGCATCGGCGCGCCGAAAGCGCTGTGGCCACACGAAGACTTCATCAAGCAGTGCCAGGCGTTTGCCGAAGAAAGCGGCGCGCGCATCACCATCACCGAAGACCCGAAAGAAGCCGTCAAAGGCGTGGACTTCATCCACACCGATATCTGGGTGTCGATGGGTGAGCCAGTGGAAGCGTGGGACGAGCGTATCGAGCAACTGCTGCCGTACCAGGTCAACGCCAAGATGATGAAAGCCTCGGGCAACCCGCGCGTGAAGTTCATGCACTGCCTGCCGGCGTTCCATAACAGCGAAACCAAAGTGGGCAAGGACATCGCCGCGCGTTATCCGAACCTGGCCAATGGTGTGGAAGTGACTGAGGAAGTGTTCGAGTCGCCGGCCAACATCGCGTTTGAGCAGGCGGAAAACCGCATGCATACCATCAAGGCGATTCTGGTGTCGGCGCTGGCGGATATTTAACCCCACTCTGATCGTTCCCACTGTTGAAGCGCGATCAAAACTGTGGGAGCGGGCTTGCTCGCGAATGCGGTGTGTCAGTCAGCACGTGGATCAACTGATCCACCGCATTCGCG